>NZ_PJAY01000062.1:0-103869 GCF_002836635.1 Stenotrophomonas sp. Bg11-02 | reverse complement strand
CATGCTCGGCGGCGTTCCGTTCCGGGTTCCCGATGCCGGACGCAGGCCGCGCCGCGCGCTCGCCGAGCATGGCTCGGCGCTACCGGACGGTCGGTCGGACGGTTGGACGGTTGGTCGGTTGGTCGGTTGGTCGGTTGGTTGGTCGGTTGGTCGGTTGGTCGGTCGATCGATCGGTCAGCCGGTCAGGCGGGCCAAAAGCCACGGATCGCAGCGATGCCCTGCGCGCCGTGGCGGCGGGCGGTGACGATGTCATCGGCACCCAGTCCGCCCAGCGCATAGATCGGCAGGGCCACCTGCGCGCGCAGGGCGGAGAAGCGCTCCCATCCCATCGGCTCCGCACCGGGGTGGCTGGCCGTCGCCTGCACCGGCCCCAGCACCACGAAGTCACACCCCAGCTGTTGCGCGGCCTGCAGTTGCGCCAGGTCATGGCAGGACGCCGCCACCAGCTGATCGGCCGGCAGCGGTCGCTCCTGCAGGGTGGCCAGTTGCTCGGCCCCCAGGTGCACGCCAACACCAAGCGTGCGGGCCAGCTCGATATCGCGGTTGAGCAGCCACTGCCCGGCACGGCGGTGGCCGCGCACCGCCGCTTCGCACAGCGCCACGCGCTGCGGATGATCGGGCGGCAGGCGCAGCTGGATGCGCTGGTGCCCGTCGGCGAGGGCACGGCGCAGTTGCTCGCTCCAGCGCCGCTGGTCGCTGTCGTCGTCGGCTGGCGGCGGCGTGATCAGGTAGCGGTCGGGCTGGCGCAGCGCGGCCACTACCGGCAGGTCGGCCGGCGGCATCGAGTAGCGTCCCAGCTTTTCCGGCGCCACCCAGGTGATCGCCTGGCCTTCGCGGCCGCGCGGGCTGCCCTTCCAGCTGCGGATGTGCCGCACCTCCAGCACCAGGTCCTTGTCGGGGTAGGACTGCGGCACGTCCATCAGCCAAGCGCCGACGTCCGCCTCGATGCCGAGTTCTTCCTGCAGTTCGCGAGCCAGGGCCTGTTCGGAACTTTCGCCGGGTTCGCGCTTGCCGCCCGGGAATTCCCACAGGCCGGCCAGATCGCTGTGTTCAGTGCGACGGTTGAGCAGCACGCGGCCGCGCGCATCGGTGATGACGCCAGCCACCACATGGATGGATCGTTTGGGGGGGGACATGGAGGCAGCATGCCGAAAATGGCGGACGTGACGCAAGCTGCATGGGAAGGCCGTGACGACCAACGGTCGTCACCCACCGGACCACCAACGGTCGCCACCCACCGGGGCAACCGCCTGACGGCCAGCGGCCGTCACTACCGGGTAGCGCCCAGCCATGCTCGGCGGCATCGGACCGGCCGAACGACAACGGGCTCCCGAAGGAGCCCGTTGCCGTCCTGCTGGCGCTCAGCGAGGGATCAGAACGCCACGTTCCAGTTCAGCTGTGCACCGACTTCGCGCTGGCCGTCACCGGCGCGGCCCTGCGCGGCGAAGGACAGGCGGCTGCGGCTGGAGGTATTGACCGATACGCCCAGCTCGGCGATGCCGACGTTGCGCGCCAGCGGCAGGCCCTGCACGGTGAAGCTGTCGCTGCCCGCCACGAAGCGATGGGTCGAGTCCGCGCGCAGCTCACCGGCCGCGTTCTGCCAGGCCAGCCCGGCCTCCAGTCGCGCACCGTCCTGCTGGCCGCCGCTGATGTCCCACGCGGCGCGCACGCCGGCCGTGGTGGTCCATGCTTCGTCCTTGCTGGCAGCGATCGCCAGGGCGGCATTGCCCCCGGTTTCGATGCCGGCATCGGTGGACAGGCGGGTGTAGGCCACTGCCACGTACGGAGTCAGCGTCAACGCATCGTCGAGCTGGAAATCCCAGCCACCTTCGACGAAACCGGAAACAGCATGCGCATCGCGGCGGTTGGACAGGGTCTGCCCCCACGCCGTGCCCGCACCGACCGTACGCCGTGTATCCAGCTCGTAGTCGGCATAGCTGGCGCCGCCGTTGAGGTATGCGTTGTCGCCACGGAAACCGGCATACAGGCCACTGTGTACGGCGTCCACGTCGGTCGTCGCGTTGCGTGCGTTGACCTGCTGGCGCAGCGACTCCGGGCCACCGGCCACGCCGAAGGTCCAGCGCTCGCCGATGCTCCAGTCGGCACCGGCCATCAGGCCCTGGCGGTGGTCGCGGGTGCGCGCGGCGCTGCCGTTGCCGTCGCGCTGGCTGGTGGCACCGCTGCCACCGATCCAGGCAGACGGGCCGTCGCCGGCCGGCATGCCGCTGCGCAGGCGCTGGCTGATGCCATCGCGCAGGAAGCGGTCTTCCAGCAGCAACGCACGGTTGCTGGCGTGGATCTCGCCGGACAGGTCATCGAACGCCAGGCGGGCGCTGTCCGCATCCAGCATCAGCAGGCGGTTGTACAGCGCCAGTGCATCACCGGACTGCTGCAGCGTATCCAGCGCGGCGGCCGTGGCCAGCTGGTTGCCGGTCGTCGCTGCGGTAACGAAGACCTGCGGCGGCGGGGTGACCGGATCGACCGGCGGGGTGATCGGATCCACCGGCGGTTCAACCGGCGGGTCGACCGGGTCCACCGGCGGGTCCACCGGCGGATCGACCGGGCCGGTGCCCTTTACGGCAATGTTCAAGCGCACATCGTTGGCGGTATAGCTCAGCGAGGTATCCAGGAACGCCGAACGCGAGATCACGTCGTCGAAGGTACCGGCCACGCCGTCGGCCGCGCTCAGGATCGTGTAGGTCTGTCCATCCTGGTAGCTGGTGGCCGGATCCAGCGCGGTGACACGCACACCGGTGTCGCCCATCTGGCCAACGTTGGCACCTCGCCCGATGTAGGCCTTGCCGGCCACGGTCAGCAGGTCGGCCTGTCCGTTGCCCAGCACGTCCACGTCGAAGAAGGCCTTGTTCGCGACCTGTTCGGGCAGCAGCGCGTTGGCGTTGTAGAACAGGTCGCCGTCGATGGTCATCGTGCCGACACCGGCGTGGCCCGGCGACAGCGTGCCGCCATCGCGCACATAAGTGGTGCCGACCGTCGCATTGCCGGCCAGCACGCCGCTGCCGCTTACTTCAGCCAGCGAGCTTCGACGCACCTCGCTGCCGAGTCCCGCACCGAAATCGATGGTCTGCTGGAACCCTGCCGCACCGTTCAGCACCAGCGTGCCGCCACGCACGTCGATCTGCTGCTGCAGAGCCTGGCTGGGGCCTGTGTAGCCTTCGCCCGCGTACATGTCCGAGTTGATCACCAGGCTGCCGCCGTTGACGGTGATGTCGCCACCGAACGCGCGCAGGTCGCCATCGAGCGTGGTGTTGCCCGACACCTGGGTCAGCGCGCCGCCGTGCAGGTGGGCATTGGACGATCCCGTAGAAACGGTCTGGATGGTGTTGCCCAGGGTGATGTCACCGGTGTGGTTGAACACCAGGCCGCCGGCGTTGCTGTCCATCGAGATCGCTGCGCCATCCAGCGTGCCGGCTTCTTCGGCGGCCAGCCACTGCGGGCCGCCATCGGCCACCGACCATGTCGCCATGCCGCCGCCCAGCACCAGGTAGCCGCTCTGGTCCAGCAGGATGCCGCTGCCACCGGCCACCCGCCCACCGTTGTTCACACTCAGCATGCCGTACGGACCGCGCATCAGCACCGCGCCGACCGTCAGGCCGTTCACCGCTTCGATGGCCGATCCGGCGCCACTGACGCGCACCTGTTCGTCCAGCAACGCCGGCGTCATGGTGACGTCGTTGAGGCCGCCGCTGATGTTGACCGAATCACTGCGGATGACCGCACCGTCCAGCACGTCCAGGTTGGTGCTGATGGCCATCGCACCGGTGTTGGTCCATGCGGTGCCCGCGCCGGTAATGAGGGCGGTGCTGGCGGTCGGGCCGAAGCTGTCCTTGATCGCCGCGCGATCGGATTCGATCAGGCCACCGGCTTCCAGCAGCAGATGGTTGCTCGCATCCACGCGCGCGGCGCGGATCGCCGAACCGGCACCGGTCACCACGATGCTGCCGGCCTGGCCGTAGTCACCGCTGCCCAGTGCGTCGTACTTTTCCGCATTGACTTCGTCGGCGGTGACCACCCCGCCAGCCTCTACGCGTAGCGTGCCGTCACCGTTCTGGCCCACCCGCACGGTGGTGGCGTCGACCACCGATCCCGCGCCGCTGACGGTCAGCGTGCCGGTCGCGTTGTTGGAGGTGCCAAGCACCAGGTCCTGCGACACCAGCTGGCCGCCGCCGCTGACGGTGATTTCGCCGCGACCGCCCTGGCTGGCACCGGACTGCGTGCCTGCGCCAACGTAGATGCCGCGACCGGCTTCGACGCGGCCACCGTCCACGTTGAGGCGACCCTGGCCCACCTGGCCGACCAGCAGATTGTTGTCGGTAACCAGAAGCTCGCCGCCGTTGCGGACGTTGATCGTGCCGCTGCCCGCGGTGTCCGAGCCGAGGCTGACGCCGAAGTTGTTCACTACCGTATATGCCATCGTGCTGGTGACGCGACCGCCATCGATGTCCAGCGTGCCGATGCCCTGGCGGCCGACCAGCAGCTGGCGTGCGGTCAGGCTGGAGTCGGCGCCACGTACCAGCGCGTTGCCGGTACCGCCGGCGCCATAACCCAGCGACACCGTGTTGTTGGACGTGGCCGTGCCACCGTCGAGCAGTTGCAGGGTGCCGCTGCCGGCCTCGCCGATACGCAGCGCCGCGCCGGTCATCTGCAGGTAAGCGGTCGGGCCGATCACCCGCAGGGTGCCATCGGCGCCGGCAACGGTGCCCAGCGATACCAGGCCATTGGACGTCAACGTGCCGCTGCCGACCAGGTCGATCGCCACCGTGCCGGTGTTGCCGATGAAGAAGCCGTCGGCGTAGACACGGGTGTCGCCGATGACTTCATCGCTGGTGAAGTCGTAGGGCACCGCGAATGCGGAAGGTGCCGCAGCGGCACCCACGCACAGCGCGGCAACCACGGCGACGCCGAGCGGTGAGCGACGGCGTGTTGCACCGACGCTGCGGGCCGACGAGGACGTGCCGGACGCAAGTTCAGAGGCCACCTGCATGGCACCGGTAGCGCGGTTGAAGACCAGACGGTAAATCCTGTTCATGAAGCTCCTTGGGATGACGATCAAGACGCGGGTGAGCGCGTCGCGCGCGGGGGATGCGCGCTGGAACCCTGCGTGTGGAAGAACGCGCGGGGCCAGTGACCGTAAGGGCCATGTCAGGAAATTCCGAGGGGGTGCTCCCCACTTTCGTGTGGGGATGCACCCGACACGAACGTCAGAGAACTCTGATTGGCTCCAATAGGTGACATCAATCACATGAGGCATATCGCAGGTGATGCATTTGTGGTCGCGCATTTCCTGCAGTTCTGCGCCTGTTTTGATGGCAATAACGACACTCGATTGCCGCCGGCGCGGCAATAGCGACACGCCGGCGTGACGCTTGCAGCGCAAAAAAAACCCCGCTTGCGCGGGGTTCTTTTCGATCTGCACCAGCGAGGGTGAATCAGCTCAACTGACCGTGGCAGTGCTTGTACTTCTTGCCGCTGCCGCACGGGCATGGATCGTTGCGACCGATCTTCGGCTCGCCACCCTGCGACAGGCCATCCTGCTGTGCGGCCTGCACCTGTGCAGCTTCTTCGTCGGCGCCATAGCCGCCGGCATCCTGGTGCTGGAACTGCGACTGGCTCAGGCGCGCCTGTACCTGCTGGCGTTCGGCCGCTTCCAGTGCCGCCACTTCCTCGTCGCTGCGGATGCGCACGCGCGAGAGCATGGTCACCACTTCGCGCTTGACGTCTTCCAGCATGCCGGAGAACAGCTCGAAGGCTTCCTTCTTGTACTCCTGCTTGGGCTGCTTCTGCGCGTAACCACGCAGGTAGATGCCCTGGCGCAGGTAATCCATGCGTGCCAGATGTTCCTTCCAGCTCTGGTCGAGCACGGTCAGCATGACGTGCTTTTCCAGCGCGCGCATGGTCTCCGGGCCGACGCCGGTTTCCTTCGCCTCGAAGTGTGCGTTGACGCGCTCCTGCACCTTCTGCGCGATGCCTTCGGCGTCCAGCTCCTCGTGCTGCCTGACCAGGTCGGTGACCGACATTTCCAGGCCGAAATCAGACAGCAGCGTGGCTTCCAGGCCCGGCAGGTCCCACTGCTCGTCGATCGAGTTCGGCGGCACGAAGCGCGCCACGATGTCGAAGATCACATCGTCGCGGATGCCATCGACGTTGTCCTTCACCGACTCGGCGTCCAGCAGTTCGTCGCGCTGGGCGTAGATCACCTTGCGCTGGTCGTTGTTGACGTCGTCGAAGTCCAGCAGGTTCTTGCGGATGTCGAAGTTGTGCGCTTCCACCTTGCGCTGCGCCTTCTCGATCTGGCGGCTGACCAGGCGGTCTTCGATGACGTCGTCTTCCTTCATGCCCATCATGCGCATCGCCTTCTGCACCCAGTCCGAGGCGAAGATGCGCATCAGGTTGTCTTCCAGCGACAGGTAGAAACGGGACGAACCCGGATCGCCCTGGCGGCCGGAACGGCCACGCAGCTGGTTGTCGATACGGCGCGATTCATGGCGCTCGGTACCGACGATGTGCAGGCCGCCGGCCGCCTTGACCGCGTCATGGCGCTTCTGCCATTCGGCCTTGGCGCTGGCACGCTCTGCGTCGCTGGCCTCTTCGCCCATCTCGTGCAGTTCGGTTTCCAGCGAGCCACCCAGCACGATGTCGGTACCGCGACCAGCCATGTTGGTGGCGATGGTCACCGCGCCCGGACGGCCGGCGTTGGCGACGATGGTCGCTTCGCGGTCATGCTGCTTGGCGTTGAGCACTTCGTGGTGCACGCCGGCCTTGCGCAGGTGTTCGGACAGCATCTCCGAGGTTTCAATCGAGGTGGTGCCGACCAGCACCGGCTGGCCGCGCTTGTTGCATTCCTGGATGTCGGCCAGCACCGCGTTGAACTTGCCCTGGCGGTTGAGGAACACCTGGTCCGGCGAATCCTTGCGGATGGTCGGGCGGTTGGTCGGGATGACCACCACTTCCAGGTTGTAGATGCTCTGGAATTCGAAGGCTTCGGTATCGGCGGTGCCGGTCATGCCGGACAGCTTGCCGTACATGCGGAACAGGTTCTGGAAGGTGATGCTGGCCAGGGTCTGGTTTTCGCGCTGGACCGGCACGCCTTCCTTCGCTTCCACGGCCTGGTGCAGGCCATCGGACCAGCGGCGGCCGGCCAGGGTGCGGCCGGTGAACTCATCGACGATGACCACTTCGCCATCGCGCACGATGTAATCCACGTCGCGCTGGTAGATGGCGTGCGCGCGCAGGGCGGCGTTGAGGTGGTGCACCACGGTCAGGTTCTGCGCCGCGTACAGGCCTTCGGTTTCGGCATCCAGGATGCCGGCTTCCACCAGCAGGCGCTCGGCGTGTTCCATGCCCGCTTCGGACAGGTGGACCTGCTTGCCCTTCTCGTCGATCCAGAAGTCGCCGTCGCCCTCTTCGCTTTCCTGCTTGACCAGGTTCGGCACGATGCGGTTGACGCGGATGTACAGCTCCGGCGAATCATCGGCCGGGCCGGAGATGATCAGCGGGGTACGCGCTTCGTCGATCAGGATGGAGTCGACTTCATCGACGATGGCGTAGTGCAGGCCGCGCTGGTAGCGGTCGGCCTTGGACAGCGCCATGTTGTCGCGCAGGTAGTCGAAACCGAATTCGTTGTTGGTGCCGTAGGTGATGTCCGAACCGTAGGCTTCGCGCTTGTCGCCGTGCGGCATGCCCGGGTACACCACGCCCACGCTCAGGCCCAGCCAGTTGTACAGCTTGCCCATCTGCGCCGAGTCACGGCGGGCCAGGTAGTCGTTCACCGTGACCACGTGGACACCCTTGCCTTCCAGCGCGTTCAGGTACACCGGCAGGGTCGCCACCAGGGTCTTGCCTTCACCGGTGCGCATCTCGGCGATCTTGCCCAGGTGCAGCACCATGCCGCCGATCAGCTGCACATCGTAGTGGCGCATGCCGAGCACGCGGCGGCTGGCTTCACGGCAGACCGCGAACGCTTCCGGCAACACCTTGTCCAAGGCCTCGCCTTCGGCGATGCGCTGCTTGAACTCCGGCGTCTTGGCCTGGAGCTGCACATCGCTGAGCTTCTCCATGTCCGGCTCCAGCGCATTGACCTTGGCGACGATGCGGTTGAGCTGGCGCAGCTGTCGTTCATTACGACTGCCGAAAACGCGGGTAAGCAGGCTGTTGATCATTGAGGGAACCGGTTGTCAGGTGAACGCCGGCACGGCTCCCTTCAGGAATCCGCCCGCCGCAAACGAAACGGGGCGCCCAGCGCCCCGTCGATGGCATCACCCATTGTAACTTGGGATGGAGGCCGGGGGTTTCAAGCGCTTGGCGGTTCGCGGGGGGCGCATGGCCATGCCCGGCACCCCATACCCGTCAGCCGCGGGAAACGCGCCCCACCGGCGTGTTGCCGCCATCGCCGAGGAACTTGCGGGGATTGACCACCCGGCCGCTTTCCCAGACTTCAAAGTGCACGTGGGCACCGGTGGAACGACCGGTGGAACCGGCCTTGGCCACTTCCTGCCCGGCACGGACCAGGTCACCGACCTTCACCACCAGCCGCGAATTGTGCGCATAGCGGGTGACGTAGCCGTTGCCATGGTCGACGTCCACCACGTTGCCGTAGCCGCCCTTCACACCGGAAAAGCTGACCACGCCCTCGGCCACGGACATCACCGGGTCGCCGACCTTGGCATGGAAATCGATGCCCTTGTGGCTGCGCGCACCGCGGCCGAACGGATCGGCGCGGGTGCCGAAGCTGGAGGTCACGTAGCTGTTGCGGATCGGCATGCGCGAGGGCACGGCGTTCTGCTGCAGCTGGTGGTCGAACATCAGCGATTCCATCACCGAAAGCTGGCTGCCTGAAGCAGCGAACCGCTGCTCCAGCACCTGTAAGTCGGCGTTGATGTCCTTGACCGGGATGTCCACGGTCGGGCCATCTGAATCGCCGTCACCCAGGCCGGGAGTTTCCTGGAAGTCGAATTCACCGTCTTCCAGCTTGCCCATCTGGGTCAGGCGCTCACCCAGGGCGTTGAGCCGGGTGGCCTGCGCCTGCAGCTCGCCGAGGCGGGCAGCGAGGGCGTTGACTTCGGTCTGTGACTGCAGGCGGACCTGCGCCAGTTCGCGTTCCTGGCGGTCGACCTTGGCCTGCAGGCGGGAGTCGCCGAGCAGGTTGGCGCCCATTCCACCGGCGAAGCCGATAATGCAGCCCATGCCCAGCACGCTGCCCAACAGGGCGCGGGGGCGATCCTCGAAATAGAAGCGAAGACGCGCAAGTGGCGTTTTTGCCTTTCCATCACGCGTTTTGATTACGATCTTTTTAAATGCCATCAGTGAGTTTTCATGTCTGAGCCGAAATCCAGTACCCGTCCTGCCTCAGCACCGAAACCGGCACTGGATGCAGTCATGGGTGACAAGAGCGGGAACCCGCTGCGTCGCGCCCTGTGGCTCGATGCGTTGGACCTGCAGTTGCGCCCCCATCTGCCGCCCAGCCTGCGCAGCCATTGCCGGCTGGCCAACGTGAACGACGAGCACCTCGTTTTTCTCGTTGAATCCCCTGTGTGGCACGCCAAGGTGCGGCTCGCCGAAGCACAGTTGATCAACGCGGCCCGGTCCATCGGGCTGAAGGCCACCAAAGTGACCATCAAGACTGCATCCCCCGCTCCACCACGCTCCCCAGCGATCGACAACCGGAACGGACCCCACGCAGTTTCAGCCGCCACGCACAAAGGACTACGCGACGCCTTGGCTAGCCTCCAGGACACGAAACCGTCCAGGTCCTGATGACCGCGAAGCCTCCGGCTCCGCCTCCCCGCACCGCCTGCTTCCGTGGAAGCGGCGTGAAACTTTACGAGGACCGTGGGGCATCCTAACGGCGGAAGGCCGCTCAGTCGTTAGGGTTTTGTTATTTAAACGTTAAGTTCAGTCTTTTAGCGGAACAGGTTCACAAACTGTGACGCGCTGGGCGCTTGGACCCGTTGCGTCACTTTTGGCATCGCCAGAACGCGGAACGCCGCCCGGGGGGCGGCGTCAAACTGTTGATGCAGAACGGCTTTTTCAAGCGTAGGCGGGCGCGCCATAGGCGACAGGTTCGGCCGCCGCCGGTGAGTCGTAGCTCACCCATTCCCACGCGGTCGCATCGGCCATCAACGCACGCACCAGCTTGTTGTTCAGTGCATGGCCCGACTTGAATCCTTCGTAAGCGCCCAGCACCTGGCCACCGGCGAGGTAAAGATCGCCGATCGCGTCAAGGATCTTGTGACGTACGAACTCGTCGGCGTAACGCAGGCCGTCTTCGTTCAGCACCCGGAATTCGTCGAGCACGATGGCGTTGTCCATCGACCCACCGAGGCCGAGGTTGCGCTCGCGCATGTATTCCAGGTCACGCATGAAGCCGAAGGTGCGCGCGCGTGAGATTTCCTTGGTGTAGGCCGCGGTGGAGAACTCGATTTCCTGCCGCGACTGCTTGGCTGGGATCATCGGGTGGTCGAACTGGATGGTGAAGCCCAGCCTGTAGCCTTCATAAGGTTCGAAGCGCGCGACCTTGTCGCCTTCGGTGACCTCGACGGTCTTCAGCACGCGGATGAAGCGCTTGGCGGCATCCTGTTCAATGATGCCTGCCGACTGCAGCAGGAACACGAACGGGCCGGACGAACCGTCCATGATCGGCAGCTCGGCCGAGGACAGTTCGACGATGATGTTGTCCACGCCGAGGCCAGCCAGTGCCGACATCAGGTGTTCGACGGTCTGGATCTTGGCGTCGTTGCAGGTCAGGCCGGTGCACAGGGTCACTTCGGTGACGAGCTCGGCCTTGGCCGGCACGTCGACCACCGGATCCAGGTCCACGCGACGGAACACGATGCCATGGTTGACCGGTGCCGGGCGCAGGGTCATGTAGACCTTGTCACCGCTGTGCAGGCCAACGCCAGTAGCGCGGATCGTGTTCTTGAGGGTACGTTGCGGGATCATGGGGTGTGGCCAGGTGCATGCGGCGGGCCGCGATGGCCTGCCCAAGGGGGTGGGACAGATTAACACGCGACCGGCCCTACCCCGGCTGAAGCCAGGCGGGTCACGGCGCGATGCAGGTAAAGCTCATGCATGACAGGGCTGCCGGGCCCATCCTGGCCCGGCGCCTGTAGTGCAGGACATGGTGCTGGCGACCGGGGAGGACAACCCCGGCGCCGGCGATCAGTCCGCCTGGCGGCGCAGGAACGCCGGGATGTCCAGGTAGTCGTTGGGCAGTTCAGCGGTCTGCGTGGTGGAGCTGCTGGAAGCGGACGACGAGGAGGCCGACGAGGACGTCGCCACGCTGTCGCTGCTGGCCCGACGCAGGCCCAGGCCCACGCCACCGACGGCCTTGGAAACCGCATCACCGCCGTTGTCGAAGTCGGAGAACTCCGGCTGGCCGGTGGTGGCGTTGCGGACCAGCTTGATCGGTGCACGCTCGCCCGGACGCTGGGTCTTGCCGGCGACCACGCGGTTCAGGCCGGTGGCCACCACGGTGACGCGCACTTCGTCCTGCATGTCCGGATCCAGCACGGTGCCGACCACGACGGTGGCATCTTCCGATGCGAAGCCGTCGATGGTGCGGCCGATCTCGTCGAACTCGGCCATGGTGAAGTCCGCACCGGCGGTGATGTTGACCAGGATGCCGTTGGCGCCGGCCAGGTTCACATCGTCCAGCAGCGGGTTCTGGATGGCCGATTCGGCGGCAGCCTGCGCGCGGTCATCGCCGCGGGCGGTGCCGGTACCCATCATCGCCAGGCCCATTTCGGACATGACGGTGCGCACGTCGGCGAAGTCGACGTTGATCAGGCCCGGACGCACGATCAGGTCGGCGATGCCCTGCACGGCGCCCTGCAGCACGTCGTTGGCGGCACGGAAGGCCTGGATCATGGTGGCGTTGCGGCCCAGCACGGTGATCAGCTTTTCGTTGGGAATGGTGATCAGCGAGTCGCAGTGCTGGCTCAGTTCCTCGATGCCCTTCAGCGCGACCTGCATGCGGCGACGGCCTTCGAACGGGAACGGCTTGGTGACCACGGCCACGGTCAGGATGCCCATTTCCTTGGCCAGCTGCGCCACCACCGGCGCAGCGCCGGTACCGGTGCCACCGCCCATGCCGGCAGTGATGAAGACCATGTCCGCGCCCTGCAGCGCGTCCATGATGCGCTCGCGGTCTTCCAGCGCGGCCTGGCGGCCGACTTCCGGATTCGCGCCGGCGCCCAGGCCCTTGGTGACATTGGTGCCCAGCTGCAGCTGCAGCTTCGCACCGCAATTCTTGATGGCTTGCGAGTCGGTGTTGGCGGTGATGAATTCCACCCCGTCCACCGCTGAGTTGACCATGTGCGCCACGGCGTTGCCGCCGCCGCCGCCCACGCCAACCACCTTGATCACCGCATTGGGTGCCATCTTTTCGATCAGTTCAAAATGCGCCATGTCCGTGTCCTCGGTTGTATCCGCTTCCTTTGGCATGTGGCGGGGGAGGCATCCTGCCTTCCGCTGCATGCCGCCGTTGCGGCTGTAGTGGTTTGTTGTTGCCGTGTGTTGCCGTGTGTTGCGGTGTTGCGTTTCAAAGCAGCCGGGCGGGGCCGGCATGGCCGCGGTCAGAACTCGCCGCGGAACCAGGTTTTCAGTTTCTTGAACATGCTTCCCGCGCGTCCGGCCGGCAATGACGGCCGGCGCGGATGCTCGATCTGGCTGCCCATCAGCAGCAGGCCGACGCCGGTTGCGTGGACAGGGTTGCCGACCACTTCGCCCAGACCGGTGACGTGCTGTGGAATGCCCACGCGTACCGGCATCTGCAGCATTTCCTCGGCCAGTTCGACCACGCCCTCCATCTTCGACGCACCGCCGGTGAGCACCATGCCGGCGCGCACCAGTTCTTCGAAGCCGGAACGGCGCAGTTCGGCCTGCACCATTTCAAAGATTTCCTCGTACCGGCCCTGCACCGCCTGCGCGAGTGCGTGGCGCGGCATGCGGCGCGGCGGACGATCACCCACGCTCGGCACCTGGATGCTTTCCTCGGCGGTGGCCAGCTGGGCGAGCGCGCAGGCGTAACGCACCTTGATCTGCTCCGCTTCCGGGGTCGGCGTGCGCAGCATGTGCGCGATGTCGTTGGTGACGTGGTCACCGGCGATCGGCAACGAAGCGGTATGGCAGATCGCGCCCTGCACGAACACGGCGATATCGGTGGTGCCGGCGCCCATGTCCACCAGCACCACGCCCAGTTCGCGCTCGTCGGCGGTCAGCACGGCCACGCTGGAAGCCAGCGATGACAGCACCAGGTCGTCCACCTGCAGGCCACAGCGCTGCACGCACTTGCTGATGTTGGCCGCCGCGGACTGCGCGCACACCACCAGGTGGGCGTGTACTTCCAGCCGCACGCCGGTCATGCCGACGGGATTGCGGATGCCTTCCTGCGAATCGTCCAGTACGTACTCACGGGGGATGGCGTGCAGGATCTTCTGGTCGGCCGGGATCGCCACGGCCTTGGCCGCATCGAGTACCCGGTCCAGGTCGCCCCAGGTCACTTCGCCGTCGCGGATCGGCACGATGCCGGGCGAGTTCTTGCACTGCACGTGGTTGCCGGAGATGGAGGCATACACCGAGCGGATCTCGCAACCGGCCATCAGCTCGGCTTCTTCCACCGCGCGCTGGATCGACTGCACGGTCGACTCGATGTCCACCACCACGCCGCGCTTGAGGCCGCGCGATTCGTGCGAGCCGATGCCGATCACCTCGATCGGGTTGCCGGGCGAGTACTCGCCCACCAGCGCCACCACCTTGGAGGTGCCGATGTCGAGGCCGACGATCAACGATTTGTCACCCTTGCGATTCATGTCCTGTCCTGCGTTTTCTTCGGCGCTGCGGCCGGTGGTTCACCCCAGCTGAGGGTGAAGCCATTGGTGTATCGGAGGTCGGCGCGCTCGATCGGCGCGGCCTGGCTGGCCAACTGCGGCAACACACGTACATAGCGCTGCAGGCGCGAACGCGCGTCGTCGCGGCCCACCACCACTTCGGTCCCGTTGCTCAGCAGCAGCGACCAGCTGCCGCGTGCATCCATGCTCAGGCGGGTCACGTCCAGCCCGGACGGGGCGAACATCGAACGGGCGTCGTTGTAGAGGGTCACCACTTCTTCGGTCTGGCTGTCCGGCCCATCCAGCTGCGGCAGCTGCAGGTCGGCCAGCTTCTTCGGTGTGGGGAACAGCTTGCCCTGCTCGGACAACAGGCGATCATTGCCCCAGCGTGCGAACGGTTTGTGCTCGATCAGCGTCACTTCGAGCACATCCGGCCACTGCTTGCGCACGCGGGCGCTTTCCACCCACGGCAGGCGCTCGATGCTGTCCTGGGCATCCTGCAGGCGCACCGCGAAGAAGCCGGCATGCGCATACGGCAGCAGCACCTTCTGCAGCTGTTCTGCCGGCACCCGCTTGAACTCACCGTGCACGCGCAGCTTGGCCAACGGCCAGCGTTCGGCGCCCACCCAGCCGTTGAGCACGGCCACCACGGGCAATGCCACCACGGACAGGGCGATCAGCCAGACGAAGATGCGCAGCACCGCGTTCATGCGTGGCGATTCTCCTGCGATGGATCGGCCAGGGTCTGTTCCAGCACGCGCCAGACCAGTTCTTCGAAACCGATACCGGCCTGGCCGGCGGCCTTGGGCACCAGCGAATGGCTGGTCATGCCCGGGGCGGTGTTCACTTCCAGCAGGAACAGGCGGCCGGTGGTGCGGTCGCGCATCACGTCCACCCGACCCCAGCCCCGGCAGCCGGCGGCGCGGAAGGCGGCCAGCGCGAGGCGGCCGATCTCCTGTTCGTCCGCGCCGTCCAGGCCCGGGCACAGGTACTGGGTATCGTCGGCCTTGTACTTGGCTTCGTAGTCGTACCACTGGCCCTTGGGCACGATGCGGATCGACGGCAGCGCGACATCGCCGAGGATGCCGACGGTGAGCTCGTCACCGACCACCATCTGTTCCATCAGCAGTTGGCCGTCGTAGCGCGTGGCCAGCGCTACGGCTTCGTCCAGGCCGGCATCGTCGAAGACCCGGCTGATGCCCACGCTGGAGCCTTCGTTGGCCGGCTTGACCACTACCGGCAGGCCCAGCTCGGCGGCCTGAGCGTGTACGTCCGCGGCGGTCACCCTGCGGTACTGCGGGGTGGGCAGGCCGACGGACAGCCACACCTGCTTGGTGCGGATCTTGTCCATGCTCAACGCCGAACCCAGCACGTCCGAACCGGTGTACGGCACGCCGAAGGCTTCCAGCAGGCCCTGCACGATGCCGTCCTCGCCCCCGCCGTTATGACCGTGCAGGATGTTGAACACCCGGTCGACCTCGCCGGCGGCCAGCGCCTTGGCCAGGGCCGGGATGCCATCGATGGCGAATGCGTTCACCCCGCGCGCCTGCAGTGCTTCGAGCACATTGCGGCCGGAATCCAGCGACACTTCGCGCTCGCTGGAGGTACCGCCGAGCAGCACGCCGACGCGACCGAAATCGGCCGGATCGCTGCTGCGCGGGGCCGGGAAAGGCAAGCCGCTCATGCCTGGGCCTCCACGCTGAAGCCTTCGCTGGCGATCTGTTGTGCCACCGCGCCGATATCGCCTGCACCCATCATCAGCAACAGGTCACCGTCCTGCAGCACGTCGGGCAGCACGTGCGCCAGCTCGGCGGCCTTGCCGACCACCACCGGTTCACCGCGGCCGCGCGCGCGGATCGCGCGTGCCAGCGCTTCGGAATCGGCGCCGGCGATCGGCTCTTCGCCGGCCGGGTAGACTTCGCTCAGCACCAGCGCATCGACGCTGGAAAGCACCGCGGCGAACTTGTCGAACTGGTCGCGGGTACGGCTGTAGCGATGTGGCTGGAAGGCCACCACCAGACGTTTGTCGGCCCAGCCACCGCGGGCGGCGGCGAACACCGCCTCCAGCTCGCTGGGATGGTGGCCGTAATCGTCGATGACGCGGACTTTGGCACCGCTGGCGGTGGTGACTTCGCCCAGGTCATTGAAGCGCCGACCGACGCCGGCGAAGCTCTGCAGCGCGCGCGCGATGGCATCCGGGGCCACGCCCAGCTGCCAGCCGACGGCGGCCGCGGCCAGCGCATTGAGCACGTTGTGCTTGCCGGGCAGCGCCAGCACCACTTCCTGGCTGGTGCCCTGCGGCAGGCGCAGGGTGAAGCGCATCCGCGAACCTTCCTGCACCACGTTTTCCGCGCGGACATCGGCGTGGTCGCTCAGGCCGTAGCTCATCACGTGACGCGGCGTCTTGGCCGCCAGCGCGGCCACCTCCGGATCATCGATGCACAGCACGGCCAGGCCGTAGAACGGCAGTCGCTGCAGGAATTCGGCAAACGCCGCCTGCACACGGGCGAAGTCGTTGCCGTAGTTTTCCAGGTGGTCGGCATCGATGTTGGTGATGATCGACATCAGCGGATTGAGGCGCAGGAAGCTGCCATCGCTCTCGTCCGCTTCGGCTACCAGCCACTGGCCACTGCCCAGCTTGGCATTGGCACCGGCGGCCAGCAGCTGCCCGCCGATGACGAAGGTCGGGTCCAGCCCGCCCTCGCTCAGCACCGCCGCGGTCAGGCTGGTGGTGGTGGTCTTGCCGTGCGTGCCGGCCACCGCGATGCCGCGACGGAAGCGCATCAGTTCGGCCAGCATCGCCGCGCGCGGCATGATCGGGATGCGCTGGCTGCGCGCTTCCATCAGTTCCGGGTTGTCTTCGCGGATCGCGCTGGACACCACCACGCAATCGGTGCCGAGCACGTTGGCGGCCGAGTGGCCGCGCATGATGCGTGCGCCGAGTCCGGCCAGGCGACGGGTCGCGGCATTGTCGGCGTTGTCCGAGCCGGACACTTCATAACCCAGCGTCAGCATCACTTCGGCGATGCCGCTCATGCCGGTGCCACCGATGCCGACGAAATGCACGCGCGGGAAAGCGCGCACCAGGTCGTTGGTGTCGTGCAGGCGGCGGATCATGCGCAGCTCCGCGTGGTGTCGGCGCGGTGGCGCGGCACGTTGTTCATACAGCTTCCTCGAGGATGATGTCGGCGATGCGCTCTGCGGCATCGACCTTGGCCAGCGCACGTGCGGCTTTCGCCATCTGCATGCGGCGGGCGGGATTTTCGGATAGTTCACGCAACAGTGACGTGATGCCGCTGACCAGCGCGTCGCCCTGCTTCAACAGCACGGCCGCATCGCGCTCGACCAGGTACTCGGCATTGCGCGTCTGGTGGTCGTCGACGGCGGCCGGGAACGGCACCAGCACACTGCCCACGCCGACCGCGCACAGCTCGGCCAGGGTGGACGCGCCGGAACGGCAGACCACCACATCCGCCCACGCGAAGGCGTCGGCCATGTCGGCAATGAAAGGCGTGATCTCCGCCTCGACGCCGGCCTTGGCGTAGGCCTCCACAGCTTCGGCATGCATCTTCTCGCCGCTCTGGTGGCGCACGCTCACCGGGTACGCCGCACCCAGGGCGGCGATGGACTGCGGCACGCCGGTATTGAGTGCACGCGCACCCTGGCTGCCACCCACCACCAGCACACGCAGCGGGCCGCTGCGGCCGGCGAAGCGCTGTTCGGGTGGTGAGATGGCTGCGATCTCGGCACGCACCGGATTGCCGACCGCTTCTTCGCGCGCGGCGAAGCTGCCGGGGAAACCGGTCAGCACGCGCTGCGCGAAGCGCGACAGGAAGCGGTTGGTCATGCCCGGTGCACGGTTCTGTTCGTGCACCAGCAGCGGCAGGCCGTGCAGGCGCGCGGCCAGGCCACCGGGGCCGGAGGCATACCCGCCGAAGGCGATCACCGCGCGCGGATTGCGGTCACGCAGGATGAAACCGGCCTGGCGGATCGCACGCAGCAACCGCCACGGCGCGCCCAGCAGGGCCAGCTTGCCCTTGCCACGCAGGCCGGCGATGTCCAGCGTGTCGATCGGCAGGTCATGCTGCGGCACCAGGCGTGTTTCCATCTGCCCCACCGCGCCCAGCCAGGTCACCGGAACGCCGCGCGCGCGCAGCACGCGGGCCACGGCCAGGCCGGGAAAAATGTGCCCGCCGGTGCCACCGGCCAGGATCATCACCGGGCGATCGGCAGGAGCGCGGGCGCTCATGACAACCTCCCGAAGGTCGGTTCGATGCGCGTCTGCAGGCGGCTGGTGCCACGCGGGGCGGTTCCCTGCGCCGGTGCGTCCGGCCTGGTCTCCTGGCTGCTGGCAACGTTGGTCACGCGGCCCGGCACGGCGGCGGGCGCGGCGCCGGCCGGTGCGCGCACCACGTCCTCGCTGGCATCGTCTCCACCGCCCATGCGCACCGCGTGGCGGCGCTCGGCGCGGTCCAGTTCATAGGAAACGCGCAACAGCAGGCCCATCGCCACGCAGGTCATCAATACGCTGGAGCCACCCGAGGAGATCAACGGCAGGGTCAGGCCCTTGGTCGGCAGGATGCCCAGGTTGACGCCGATCGAGACGAAGCTCTGCATGCTGATCCACAGCCCGATGCCGAAGGCGATGTAGCCGGAGAAGTGGCGCTTCATTTCCACGCAGCGCATGCCCAGCCACATCGTCCGTCCCACCAGCAGCGCATACAGCGCCACGATCAGGCAGGTGCCGATGAAGCCCAGCTCTTCTGCGGTCACCGAGAAGATGAAGTCGGTATGCGCTTCGGGCAGGTAGTACAGCTTCTGCACCGAGTTGCCCAGGCCGACGCCGGTCCACTCGCCGCGGCCTACTGCCATCAGCGCGTTGGACAGCTGGTAGCCATCGCCCTGCTGGTCGGCCCACGGATCCAGGAAGGAGGTGATACGGCGCATGCGGTAGGGTTCGAAGATCGCCAGCGCGGTCATGCCGATCATCCCGAAGATGATCGGCATGGACATGCGCGGCATGTTGACCCCGCCCAGCACCAGCATGCCGGCGGTGATCGCCAGCAGCAGGGTGGACGAACCGAAGTCGGGCTGCAGCAGCATCAGCACCACCAGCGCACCGGCCACGCCGAGTGGCTTGAGCATCGCCGGCCAGGTGGCGTTGACCTCGTCGCGGAAGCGCACCAGATAGCTGGACAGCCACACGATGTACAGCACCTTGACCGCTTCAACGGTCTGGAATTTGGACACGCCCAGGTTGATCCAGCGCCGGGCGCCGTTGACGCTGCTGCCGAGGCCGGGGATGAACACCACGATCAGCAGCGCGAAGCAGCCCAGCAGCAGCAGCTGGTTGTACTGCTCGATGGTTTTCAGTTCGGTGCGCATGGCCAGCCCGGCCAGCACGATGCCCACCGCCAGGAAGATCAGGTGGCGGTTGAGGTAGTAGAACGGGCTGCTCATCAGCGCGATCGAGCTGGACGCGACCATCACCACGCCCAGCCCGGTCAGCGCGATGATCGCGCCGAGCAGCCACTTGTCGAAGTGGCCTCCGATGGCTTCAAGGCGTGTTGCCTGGCGCGACAGGTCATTCATCAGCGCACCTTCAACGTGGCCAGGCCGACCAGCACCAGCACCACCGAGATGATCCAGAAGCGCACGATCACGCGCGGCTCCGGCCAGCCCTTCAGTTCGAAGTGGTGGTGGATGGGGGCCATGCGGAACACCCGCTTGCCGGTCAGCTTGAACGAGGCGACCTGGATCATCACCGACAGCGTTTCAACCACGAACACGCCACCCATGATCACCAGCACCAGTTCCTGGCGCACGATCACCGCGATGGTGCCCAGCACCGCGCCCAGCGCCAGTGCGCCGATGTCACCCATGAACACCATGGCCGGATAGGTGTTGAACCACAGGAAGCCGAGGCCGGCGCCGGCAATCGCCGCGCAGATGATCACCAGTTCGCCCGCGCCCGGGATCTGCGGGATCTGCAGGTAGTTGGAGAACACCACGTTGCCCGATGCATAGGCGAACACGCCCAGCGCGCAGGCCACCAGCACGGTCGGCATGATCGCCAGGCCGTCCAGGCCGTCGGTCAGGTTGACCGCGTTGGAGAACCCGACGATCCAGAAATAGGCGATGGCCACGAAGCTGATGCCGGCCAGCGGCAGCGCCACCGATTTGAACATCGGGATGTAGAAGGTCAGCGCGGACGGCACGTCGGCGGTGAAGTACAGGAACAGGCCGGCGGCCAGGCCGAAGATCGACTGCAGCAGGTACTTGTAGCGTGACTTCAGGCCGTTGGGGTCGCGGCGCACGATCTTGATCCAGTCGTCGTACCAGCCGATGGCGCCGAAACAGATCATCACCGCCAGCACCAGCCACACGTAGCGGTTGCTCAGGTCGGCCCAGGCCAGCACCGCCAGGGTGACGGTCAGCAGGATCAGCGAGCCGCCCATGGTCGGCGTGCCGGCCTTGGCGAAGTGGGTCTGCGGGCCATCGGTGCGGATCGGCTGGCCACCCTTGAACTGGGCCAGCCGGCGGATCACCGCAGGGCCCATCCACAGCGACAGGAACAGCGCCGTCAACGCGGCCAGGATGGCGCGGAACGTCTGGTAGTTGAACAGCCCGAACGAGCTCTCCAGCTGCTGCAACCATCGAGCCAGTTCATACAACATGGGGGGCTTCCTCTCCTTGCGCGAGCAGCGCTTTCACGATCTTGTCCATGGCGCTGCCACGGGATCCCTTGACCAGGCAGCGCACGCCGGCATGCAGGTCGTCCTGCAGCGCGCGCGCCAGTGCGTCATGGGTTTGGAAATGCCGACCACCGTCGCCGAATGCAGCCGACGCGGCAGCGCTGAGCGGACCCAGCGTATACAGGCGCTTGATGCCGCCCTGGCGCGCGCGCTGGCCGGCCTGCGCATGCAGTGCCACCGCGTCCGGGCCGAGTTCGCGCATGTCGCCGAGCACCAGCCAGGCGTCCTGGCCACTGCTGGCCAGCGCATCGATCGCCGCCGCCAGCGAACCGGGATTGGCGTTGTAGCTGTCATCCACCAGCACCGCGCCGTTGGGCAGGCGGTGGGCGATCTGCCGGCCCGGCACCGGTTCGGTGACCGCCAGCGCGGCCACGATGTGCTGCAACGGAATACCTGCCGCCAGCGCCAGCGCGGTGGCTGCCAGCGCATTGCCGATGTTGTGGCGGCCCGGCAGCGGCAGCGCCACCTCCGCCTCGCCTGCCGGCGTGTGCAGGAGGAAATGGCTGCCTGCGGCATCGAAGCGGATCGCCGAGGCGGACACGTCCGCGCTGTGGTCCAGGCCGAAACGCAGCACACCACAACGCGGCGGGGTACCGATGAAATGCTGTTCAAACCACGGCGCGAAGGCGTCGTCGGCGTTGATCACCGCCACGCCATCGGCCGGCAGCGCGGCGTAGATCGCGCCCTTGGTGCTGGCCACGCCCTGCAGGCTGCCCATGCGTTCCAGGTGCGCGGCGGCGATGTTGTTCACCAGTGACCAGCGCGGACGCACGATGTCGGTCAGGTAGGCGATGTCTCCGGGTTTGCCGGCGCCCATTTCATAGACTGCGAAGTCGGCATCTTCCGGCGCTGCGATCACCGCCAGCGGCAGGCCGATCTCGTTGTTGAAGTTGCCCGGGTTGGCGTGCACCACCTTGTGTGCCACCTGCGCATGCTGGCGCAGGATATCCAGCAGCAGGGTCTTGACGCTGGTCTTGCCGTTGCTGCCGGTGATGGCGAACACGCCGGTGTTGCGATCACGCTGCATGCCGGCGGCGATGCGGGCAAGGGCCAGCTCGCTGTCGGCTACCAGCACCTGCGGCAGGTCCAGCGGCAGCAGGCGTTCAACCAGCAGCGCGCTGGCGCCGCGTGCCTGCGCGTCGGTGCCGAAATCGTGCCCGTCGAAGCGCTCCCCGCGCAGCGCCACGTACAGGCTGCCGGGGCTCATCTGCCGGGTGTCGTTGCTGATGGCATCGATGGCGACGTCATCGCCATGGATCTCGCCGCCGGCCCAATGCGCGATCAGCGAAAGCAGGGTGCGCCTCATGCCACTCCCTCCCCGTGCACACGTGAGGCCAACGCAGCGGCGGCCACGTCGGTGTCATCGAAGGCATGTCGGACGCCGTTGATTTCCTGGTAGGGCTCATGGCCCTTGCCGGCGACCAGCACGATATCGCCGTCGCCTGCCGCGGCTACCGCAGCGCCGATGGCGCGTGCGCGGTCACGCTGCACGACAACCGCAGACGCCGTGTGGAAGCCAGCGAGGATATCGGCCACGATGCGGTCGCCGTCTTCGCCGCGCGGGTTGTCGTCGGTCACGATCACCCGGTCAGCCAGGCGTTCGGCGATCGCAGCCATCTGCGGGCGCTTGCCTGCATCACGCTCGCCACCGCAGCCGAACACGCAGGCCAGCTGGCCGGCGACGTGGCCACGCAGGCTGGACAACGCCTGTTCCAGCGCATCCGGGGTATGTGCGTAATCGATGACCACGGTGGGCTCGCCCGCTGCGCCGCCAAGGCGGTTCATCCGCCCATGGATCGGCTGCAGCTGGCCCAGCACGCCAGCGATGGTGGCCAGCGGATGGCCCAGCGCATGCAGGGTGCCGGCCACGGCCAGCAGGTTGTCCACGTTGAAACGACCGAGCAGCGGCGAGCGCACGTCAGCGCTGTCTTCGTCGATCTGCAGGGCGAAGGCCAGCCCCTGCCCGTCCAGCACGATGTCGCACGCACGCACCGCAGCGCCAGCCGCACCGCGCGAGCTCACGCCGATCGCCTGCTGGCCGGCCGGCAGGCGCGCGCGCAGTTCGCGGCCGAAGCCATCGTCGAGGTTGACCACCGAGGCACGCAGGCCGGGGCGGTGGAACAACCGCTCCTTCGCTGCGCCATAGGTATGCATGTCGCCGTGGTAATCCAGATGGTCGCGGGTGAGGTTGGTGAACACCGCCACGTCGTAGTGCACCGCGTCCACGCGGCCCTGGTCGAGCGCGTGCGAACTGACTTCCATCGCTACTGCCTGTGCGCCGGCATCACGCAGCTCGGCCAGCAGGGCGTGCATCTGCAGCACCAGCGGGGTAGTGAAGCCGGTCGGCTGCACATCGCCGAACAGCCCGGCGCCGAGGGTGCCGATGCTGCCGCTGCGGGTGCCCAGCAGGTGCCAGGCCTGGGCCAGCAACTGCACGGTGGAGGTCTTGCCGTTGGTGCCGGTCACCCCGACCATGCGCATCGCGCGCGAAGGCGCGCCGTGGAACTGGTCGGCCATCGCGCCCATGCGCGCGCGCAGCCCGGGCACGGCGATGGCGTCGGCCGGTGCGGGCAGTTCCTGCGGCGCCGGTGGTTCGAACAGGATGGCCGAGGCGCCAGCGCCACGCGCCTGGTCGACGAAGCCGAGGCCATGCGCGCCAAAGCCGGCGATCGCCACGAAGGCATCGCCTGCACGGACCGCGCGGCTGTCCATCACCAGGCCGGTGATGGTCACATCGCGGCCTGCCAGGGCCAGATCGGGAAGCAGGGTCGACAGCAGCACGGAACGGCTCATTGCGTGCCTCCCGTCGGTGCGGAGGCAGGCGCAGGGGCCTGCGCGGCGGTCGGCAGCGCGGCATCGAATTCTGCGGCGGCATCGGCGGGCAGCACGGTATCGGCCGGTGGCGTCGGCAGCACCGAAGCAGAATGCCCGGTCTTGCCCGACTGCTGCGCCGTCAGCCAGGACTGGATGTCATCCGGCGGCACGTCCATCAGGCGCAGCGCACCGTCCATCACGTTATGGAATACCGGCGCCGAGACCAGCCCGCCGTAGTACTTGCCGGCCTGCGGATCGTTGATGACGATCACCGTGGCGAAGCGCGGGTTGCTGGCCGGCACCACGCCGGCGAACAGCGCGTTGTAATGGCCGCGTTCGTAGCCGCCGGGGCCGGCC
Organism: Stenotrophomonas sp. Bg11-02; assembly: GCF_002836635.1. NCBI lineage: Bacteria > Pseudomonadati > Pseudomonadota > Gammaproteobacteria > Lysobacterales > Lysobacteraceae > Stenotrophomonas > Stenotrophomonas sp. Bg11-02. The sequence continues at coordinate 80,099 of NZ_PJAY01000062.1, read as the reverse complement.
TTGCGTGCGGTGCCGGTCTTGCCGGCCACGTGGTAGCCGAGTACCGCAGCCTGCTTGGCGCCGCCCTGGGTGACCACCGTTTCCATCATCGCCACCACTTCCTTGGCGACTTCCGCATCGACTACCTGGCGCGCTTCGTTGTGCTGGCCCTTGACGAAGGTCGGCGGAATCAGCCGGCCGCCGTTGCCCAGCGCCGAATACGCCGTGGCGATCTGCAACGGGGTCACCGACAGTCCGTAACCGTAGGACATGGTGGTCTTTGACGAACCGCTCCAGCGCGCCGGGCGCGGCAGCACACCACCGGATTCACCGGGGAAGCCACTGCCGGGGCGGCTGCCGTAGCCGAAGTTGTGCACCGAATCGTAGAACACCTGGTCGGTCATCTTGGCCACGACCTTGGCCGCGCCGACGTTCGAGCTGCGGGTGATCACGCCGGTGACGTTGAGCACGCCGTTGTTACGTGGCACGTCGCGGATGGTGTAACGCCCCAGCGACATGTAGCCGGGATTGGTGTCGATGATCGTGTCCTTGGTGACCACGCCGGCCTGCAGCGCGGACGCGATCGTCAGCGGCTTCATCGTCGAGCCCGGCTCGACCAGGTCGGTCACCGCGCGGTTGCGCCGCGTGTCCGGCACCGCGCCATCCAGCGAGTTCGGGTTGTAGGTGGGCAGGTTGACCATGGCCAGCACTTCGCCGGTGGCCACGTCCATGATCACGATCGAACCGCCCGCCGCCTTGTTGGCGATCAGCGCGTTGCGCAGCTCGCGGTAGGCCAGGAACTGGATCCGCCGGTCGATGCTCAGGGTCAGGTCCTTGCCCGGCGTGGCGGCACGCAGCAGATCGCTTTCCACCGTTTCGCCCTTGCGGTTGCGGATCACCCGCTTGGCACCGGGTTCGCCGCGCAGCCATTCGTCGAAGGCCAGCTCCAGCCCTTCCTGGCCGCGATCGTCGATGTTGGTGAAGCCGAGCACGTGGGCCATCGCCTCGCCCTGCGGGTAGAAGCGACGGAACTCGCGCTGTGCGGCAACACCGGGGATCTTCAGCGCGACCACTTTCTCCGCATCGTCCGGATTGATGCGACGACGCAGGTACATGAACTCTTTGTCCGCCTTCTGGCTCAGGCGGCTGCTCAGGTCGTCCACCGAAAGGCCCAGCGCAGTGGCTAGCTCCGGAATGCGGTCCGGCGTGCGCAGCAGTTCCTGCGGATTGACCCAGATCGAAGCGACCGGCGTGGAGACCGCCACCGGCTCGCCGTTGCGGTCGGTGATCATCCCGCGCGAGGTCTTGATCGGCAGTTCGCGCAGGTAGCGCGCCTCGCCCTGGCGCTGGTAGAAATCGCTGTTGATCAACTGCACGTAGGCGGCACGACCGACCAGCGAGACCGAACACAGCCCAAGCGCCAACGCGACCCAGCGCAGCCGCTGGCGCAGGTTGAAGGCGTTGCGGGGACGGTTGCGGCCGGTCTTGTTCATGGGCGGACCACCACCACGTCGGCGGCTTCCGGGAACTTCATGCCGAGCTTCTCACGCGCCACCTGGTCGACCCGGTTGGCCTCGGCCAGGGTGGCCTGTTCCAGCTGCAGCCGGCCGAACTCGATGTTCAGCTCATCGCGCACGCGCTCGGCACGGGCCAGCTCGATGAAGGTCTGGCGATGGCGATGGCGCACGAACACCACCCCGATCGCCGAAGCGACCGTGCAGGCCAGCAGCACGATCAGGATCAACCGGCTCATCCGGCGACCTCACGCTTCTGTGCCACGCGCAGCACCGCACTGCGCGCGCGCGGGTTGCCGGACAGTTCGTCGTCATTGGCCTTGATGGCGCCGCCGATGAGGTCCAGCGTAGGCACGAAGGCCTGCTGTTCGGGCAGGCGACGATTGCTCGGAGGCGCTTTGGCCAACCGGTTCATGTATTGCTTGACGATGCGGTCTTCCAGCGAATGGAAGCTGATCACGGCCAGCCGGCCACCCGGCTTGAGCCGTTGCACGGCCGCGTCCAGGCCGGCCTGGAGATCGGCCAGCTCGCGGTTGATATGGATGCGGATGGCCTGGAAGCTGCGGGTGGCAGGGTGAATCTTGTCCTTGCCGCGCGGCATCACCGAGGCGATCGCCTCGGCCAGTTCGGCGGTGCGGGCGAAAGGCTGCTTCTGCCGGCGGGCGACCAGCGCACGGGCGATGCGGCGGCTCTGGCGCTCTTCGCCATAAGTCCACAGCACGTCAGCGATCTCGGTGTCGTCCGCGCGTGCCAGCCACTGGGCCGCGCTTTCGCCGCTGTCCGGGTCCATCCGCATATCCAGCGGTCCGTCCTTGCCGAAGCTGAAACCGCGCTCGGCGACATCCAGCTGGGGCGAGGAGACGCCCAGGTCGAACAGCACCCCATCCAGGCCGGCGGCCGTCTGGTCCCACTGCAGCAGCTGGGCGAAGCTGCCACGGAAGATCGACACGCGCGGGTCCGGCGCGAAGTCGCGCTCGGCCACGGCGATCGCATCAGGATCCTTGTCCATGACCAGCAGGCGGCCGCCCTCACCGAGCTGTTCCAGCACGCCACGGGCATGACCGCCCCGTCCAAACGTGCCGTCCAGGTAGGTTCCGTCTTCGATCACCCTCAGGCCTTCAAGGACCTGGGTGTACAGCACCGGCAGATGACCCGCCGGCGACTGCGACACCGGGAGGTGACCGGTCTGCGCTGTTCCGCGCACCCGGGCACCCCGGCTCACAATTTCAGATCGAGAAGCCCATCGCCCAGATCCTCGTCAGACAACGTCTGCTGGATCAATGCGCGGTGTGCCTGCTCGCTCCACAGTTCAAATTTGTCACCCATGCCCAGCAATACCGCCTTTTTTTCGATACCCACCGCGCCGCGGTGGCTGGCGGGGATGCTGATGCGGCCATTGCCGTCCAGCTCCAGATGTGCGGCCGAACCGACCAGTTTCTGCTGCAGCAGGCGTACTACCCGCTGGGTGTTCGGCTTGGCCATGACGTCGTCACGGACGCGCTCCCATTCGGACTCGGCATACAGCCAGAGGCAGCCGGATTCGAACGGGTTGTAGGTCAGGACCAGGCGGTTGTTGCTCACGCGCGCGACGAGGTCGCGATGAACGGTCGGAACCGCCATGCGCCCTTTATCGTCAACTGTGATGGCCGTCTCGCCCTGAAACACGACGCGTGCACCTTTCCTTCAGCGTGATGAAACATTGAACCACGAAAAACCACAAAAGACCCGGTTTTCCCTCTGTTGCCCACCTTATCAGCGGTCAAAGGGTTGTCAACAACTTTTGGACAAGGAAATCACCTGTCCCATCAATAGCTTGCAGCGATCTTTAGAGACTTGTTCAAGGCTTATCCACAAGTGGCTGTTTCGTCTCAAATTTTCGGATTTCGCCGAAGTTCATGGGTGTGCAGAGGGCGTGAAGTCGCGCCCGCGCATTCATTGACCGTGCCGATTCCGTAGCAGGCGACTGCGCAAAACAGCACAATGCGGGGCATGTGCCTGCTTGCCCTGTCCTGGCTGCACCACCCGCGCTGGCGGCTGGTGATGGTCGGTAACCGCGATGAATTCCACGCTCGTCCAACCGCCGCACTGTCCCGCTGGACCGACACGCCGCAGGTGATGGGCGGGCGTGACCTGCGCTCAGGCGGCGGGTGGGCAGGGGTCGGTGCGGGCGCGCGGATGGCGGTGGTCACCAATGTGCGCGATCCGCTGGCGTCACAGACCGGGCCGTCGCGCGGCGCGCTGGTTGCCGATTACCTGCGCGGCAGCGCAGCGGCAGCCGTGCACGCCGACCGGCTGTCGCGCGTTGCCGCAACGTACGCCCCGTTCAACCTGCTGCTGGCAGACGCGCAGTCCGTGCAGTTCCTCGGCAACCATCCGCCCGAACAACAGCAGCTGGCAGCCGGCATCCACGGCCTGTCCAATGGCGCGCTGGACGCGCCATGGCCGAAGACGCGACGACTGATGGATGCGCTTGGGGCGTGGACCGATAGCGACACCTCGTCACTGGAGCCCTTGTGGACGGCCTTGGCCGATGAGCACCGGCCTGCCGATGCTGAGCTGCCGGACACCGGGATCGGACTGGAACGGGAACGCTGGCTCAGCCCGGCCTTCATCCGTGGCGACGACTACGGCACCCGCTCCAGCACCCTCATCCTGATCGACCACGATGGGCGGGGTGCCATCCACGAACGACGGTTCGGCCCGCAGGGCGTGGCCCTGGGCCAGGATCAGCTCGGTTTCCAATAACGCACGGGGCCCAAAGCCCCCTTTGGCAAAGGGGGCGCGGCGAATGCGATGGAAGGTGGCGGAGCCGGCCGATAAGCCGGGTTCTGTCGTGGACAGTCATTCCTCTAGGCGTTACGTCACCGCAACGCTCAAGCAACCTACCCGGACCCGACGCGGGCCGCGCCATGAGGTCCCTATTTGGTCTTGCTCCAGGTGGGGTTTGCCGTACCGGTCTGTTGCCAGACTCGCGGTGCGCTCTTACCGCACCATTTCACCCTTGCCACGCGCCCGAAGGCCGTTCGGCGGTATCTTTCTGTTGCACTTTCCGTCGGCTTGCGCCGCCCAGGCGTTACCTGGCACCTTGCCCTATGGAGCCCGGACTTTCCTCGGCATCCCGAAGGATGACGCGACTGTCTGGCCGACTCCGCCGCGTGCATTCTCCCACATCCGCCCATTTCCGGGGGCGCGATGATCAGCTGCCGTACAGCGCCTTGCGCGGGGCACCGGTCAGCTCGGCCGCCAGCTTGGCCGCAGTGGACGGCGGCAGGTGCTCGCTGAGGGTGGCGTACACGCGACGGCCTTGGGCCAGCTGTGCCTGCTCGTCATCGGCGGCGCCCTGCACCATCACCACGAACTCGCCCTTGCGCTGGTTCTCATCGGCATCCACCTGCTGCTGCAGGCTGTGCAGGTCACCGTCGAGCACGGTTTCGAACAGCTTGGTCAGCTCACGCGCCAGCACCGCCGGCCGCTCGCCGCCGAAGACCGCGGCCATGTCGGCGAGCGACTCGGTGATGCGGTGCGAGGATTCGTAGAACACCATCGTGCGCAGTTCCCCGGCCAGGCCCTGCAGCCGATCGCGACGTCCGCTGGCCTTGGCCGGCAGGAAGCCTTCGAAGGTGAAGCGATCACTGGGCAGGCCGGCCACGCTGAGTGCGGCAATGGCCGCGCACGCACCGGGAACCGGGCTGACCCGGATCCCGGCCTGGCGCGCCGCGCGCACCAGCCGGAAGCCCGGATCGCTGACCAGCGGGGTCCCGGCATCGCTGACCAGCGCCAGTGACTCGCCGGCCTGCAGGCGGGCCACGATGCGCTGCGCCAGCACCTCTTCGTTGTGGTCGTGCAGGGCCACCAGCGGTTGGGAGATGCCGAAATGGGACAGCAGCTGGCCGGTGCGCCGGGTGTCTTCGGCACAGATTGCCGCCACCGTGCGCAGCACCTCCTGCCCGCGTGGGCTCAGGTCGGCGAGGTTGCCGATCGGGGTGGCAACGACATACAGCGTGGCAACGGTCATTTCAGCGGCACTCCAAGGTCAAGGGTAGAATCCTAGCGTGTACCCGGCCAACGCCGCTGCCCCTCCTGCATGGACCCGATCATGAACAAGCCTGTCGTCCGGATCTCCGCCCTGTCGTTGTCGCTGCTGTTGCTGGCCGGCTGCGCCACCACCAGCCTGACCAGTGCACCGGAGTCACCGGCCCAGAGCCAGGCCCTGCTGCTGATTGAACAAGGCCGTCCGCGCGATGCCGCCATGCAGCTGGAAAGCCTGGCCGGCACCCTGCGTGGCGCCGCACGCAGCAACGCGCTGGCCGACGCTGCCTTTGCCTGGCACGAAGCCGGCGATGCGACGCGCGCGCGCAGCCTGCTGTCCCAGCTGCAGCCGCGGCAGCTGTCCGCCGCCAGCCGCCAGCGCTATCTGCTGACCACCGCCGAACTGGCACTGGCCGACAAGCAGCCCGCGCAGGCGTTGGCCGCGCTGTCAGAACCGGCCACCGAACTGCTGCCGGCGCTGGCATCGCGCTGGCAGCTGGCCCGCGCCGCTGCGCTGCAGGCCACCGGCGACAACTTCGGCGCCGCCCAGGAGCGTGCCCGTGCGCATGTCGGGTTGGCAGGCAAACCCCGCACGGACAACCAGGCGGCCATCGTCGGCCTGCTCGGTACGCTGGACGATGCCACGCTGCAGTCGCGCGCGGCGGCTCTGCCGGCCAATGATCCGCTGTACAACTTCGCCGGCCGCGCCTTGATCGCGCGCGGCATGCCGCTGCCGCGTCCGTTCGACCGCGACGCGGCTAGCGCCCAGTTCGACACCAGCAAGCGTCCCCCGGCGATGAGCGACGGCTACCGTCCGCCGGTGAAACTGGCCGTGCTGCTGCCATTGAGCGGCCGCCTCGCCACGGCCGCACAGCCGGTGCGCGATGGCCTGCTGACCGGTTACTACGGTGAAACCCGGCGCAAGCCGGAGATTGATTTCATCGACACCGCCGGGACCCCGGCCGGTGCCCTGTCGGCTTACGACCGGGCCGTGGCCAGCGGCGTGGATTTCATCGTCGGCCCCTTGGGACGCGACGAAGTGGATGCCGTCTACGGCCGCGCCCAGTTGCCGGTACCGGTGCTGGCGCTGAACCGCGGCAAGGATGCGCCGCCGGCCGGCAGCGCGGGCTTTTCGCTGGCGCCGGAAGACGATGGGGTGATGGCCGCCGAATACCTGCGTGGCCGCGAACGCGCCAAGGTGATCGTGCTGCACAGCAGTGATGACACCGGCCGCCGCACCGCGGCCGCGTTCGCCGAACGCTTCACCCAGCGCGGCGGCCAGGTGCTGGCCACCATCGGGGTGGCCGACCCCGTGGGCGACATCAGCGCGCGCCTGCGCGCAGCCGGGCAGGCCGACGGCGTGCTGCTGGCGGTGCGTGCACCGCAGGCCCGCCAGCTGGCACCGCAGCTTGCCCTCGCCGGCGTCGGCGGCGGCACCCGCGTGGGTACATCGCAGCTGACCGTGGGCAGCGGCAAGCCGGAAGAAGACGTGGCACTGGACGGCATCATCTATCCGAACGAAGCCTGGAACGTGCGCGGCGTGGCCGGCCTGCCCAGCGCCGGCACCGCCGGCCAGATGCTGCCCAGCGCACGCGGTGCGGCCGGCCGGCTGTTCGCCTTCGGTTTCGATGCGTGGAAGATCAGCGCGTACATGGAATCGCTGGCCGCCCAGGGCGGGCTGTCCGGCGCCACCGGCACCTTGTACCTGGACGGCGGTGGCAACATCCTGCGCGTGCCGGCGTGGTCGACCTTCAGTGGCGGACGGCCGATGCCGATCGCCAATGCCAACTGACAGGGCGCGGCGTGGCGCGGCGGTCGAAGCGGCCGCCGAGCGCCTGCTGTGCGCGGCTGGGCTGCAGGTGCTGGACCGCAACGTCAACTTCCGCGGCGGCGAGCTGGACCGCGTGATGAACGATGGCGGCACGGTGGTGTTCGTCGAAGTGCGCTATCGCGCACGCGCGGATTTCGGCGGTGCCGCCGCATCGGTGGACAGCCGCAAGCAGCAGCGGCTGGTGCTGGCCGCGCAGCTGTACCTGCAGGCGCATCCGGCGCTGTGCGCACAGCCGTGCCGCTTCGACGTGGTGCAGGCCAGCGGCGACCCGCCCCGCCTGCAGTGGTTGCGCGATGCGTTCCGGCTGGACAGCTGAGCGCCCCATCCTTTGGTTTCCGCTGGAATCACCATGCACACCGAACTGCCCGCCACGCTGGTTGCCGAACTGTCACTGCTGCTCGGCACAGACGGTTGGCGCACCGATTCCACCGCGCTGGACGCCAATGCGCAGGACAACTCCTGGCGCCGCCAGCGGCCGCTCGCGGTCGCCCTGCCCTGCAACCGCGAGCAGGTGCAGGCGATCGTGCAGGCCTGCCGCGCGCATCGCGTGGCGTTGGTCGCGCGCGGCGCCGGCACCGGCACCACCGGTGCCGCAGTCCCCCTGCAGGGAAGCATCGTGCTGTCCCTGGCGCGCATGAACCGGATCCTCTCCATTCGTCCGGGCGATCGCTGCGCCGTGGTGGAACCCGGGGTACTCAACGGTGATCTGCAGCAGGCACTGGCCCCACATCGCCTGTTCTGGGCGCCCGACCCGTCCAGTGCGGACATCTGCAGCATCGGCGGCAACCTGGCCTGCAACGCAGGTGGGCCGCGCGCGGTGAAGTACGGCACCAGCCGCGACAACGTGCTCGGGCTGGTGGCGGTGACCGGCAATGGCGATCTGATCCGCTGCGGTGGCGCCTATACCAAGGATGCCACCGGGTATGACCTGACCCACCTGCTGGTGGGCAGTGAAGGCACGCTGGCGGTCATCGTGGAAGCCACCCTGAAGCTGACCCCGGTGGCGGTGGCCCAGGCAGGGCTGCGCGTGCTGTATCGCGATGCCGACGCTGCCGCGCAGGCGGTGTCGCGGGTGATGGGGCAACCCGTGGTGCCGACGCGGCTGGAGTTCATGGACGCGCGCAGCCTGCAGTTGCTGCGGCTCAACGGCGCCGACGTGCCGGACGCCGGCGCGATGCTGCTGATCGAAGCCGATGGCGACCATGACACCCTGCCCTACCTGCTGCAGGCCTTGGCCAACGCAGCCGAAGGCGAAGGCATGCTGGCCTTGGACGTGGCGATGGAAGGCGCCGCGCGGGAAAAGCTGTGGGCGGCGCGCAAGGCACTTTCACCTGCGCTGCGCAGCATCGCGCCGGGCAAGATCAACGAAGACGTGGTGGTGCCGGTGTCACGCATTCCGGCGCTGGTGAGCGGGGTGCAGGCACTGGCGGCCGAGTTCGATCTGACCATCGTGACCTTCGGGCATGCCGGCAACGGCAACCTGCACGTCAACATCCTGTATCACCCGGACAATGTGGATGAGAATGCGCGCGCGCAGGCCGCGCTGCCGCGGATCTTCGCCTTGACGTTGGCGCTGGAAGGCACGCTCTCCGGCGAGCATGGCATCGGCCTGGCCAAGCGTGGATTCATGGCACAGGCCTTTACCCCCGAAACGTTGCTGGCGATGCGCGCGATCAAGTCCGCGCTGGATCCGGATGGGATTCTCAACCCGGGCAAGGTGTTGCCGCCGACCACGTAGTGCTCCCGCGGGAGTCAGTCGCAGGCAGTCGTGGCCGCAGCCTTCCCGCCGGTGCTGAAGGATGCGATGCATCGCCGATAGAGATGCACGGGGCTACACACTCGAATGATCTGGTTGAAATGTGCAGGATCAGGCAGCCAACGCTCGCTACCCGCCATCATTCATACGCCGCAGTAATCGTGATGCTGGCAGCCACCGTGCCGGCCGCCAGAGCGGAACCTTTCGTGTAGAAGTAGCCGGCGCGCATCGGGAAGGTGGCCTTGTCCGCGGCCACTGTCAGCACCTGGGTATCGCCCTTCTTGATGTAGGTGGTTCCAGTTTTCTCTTTCAGCAGCGACAAGGACACCCCTTCGGCAGCGCCGGTGTTCTGCCAGCGATCGCCGTCGTTCTGAGCGGCGGTGCCCTCGAACGTGAGGGTGGCCTTCTTGACGCCCACACAACCCGTCAACGCGAGATCGACTTCGACCAGGCTGTTGTCGCCTTCCTTCAGTGAATTGGCCGGCATGGCGGGGAGCGTCACCGCAGGTACGCTCAGCGAGCAGGTGCCTGCCCGCAGTTGACCGCTGATGGTCAGGGTAGCCGCGCTCGCAGGCGCAGGCGCAGGCAGGACGACACACGCGCCGGCACCTGTCACAACGAGGCAAGAAGCAAGAGTACGGAAATACATGATGACGCAGTCCTTTCAAAGAGGAGTTGAAGAAAAGAAAGATTCAATCCATGGACCCCGTATGCGTACAGGTGGCCTGGATCCATTCCAGCCCGTGTGTATCGGGGGTCTCAGGAAGTTCATAGACAAGCCGGCAGAGAGCCCGGCCGTCGACTCGGGCGGTCAGTACGCCACGTGTATGCGCGCCGCGCAGCTGGATCACACTGCCTTGACCTACCGCACCCACGGCCCGTCCCTGCTCGTCGTGAATCACGGCCGCGAAGGGCAGCGGGCGGCCCAGCCAGTCGACGGCATCGATGAACAACACGCGATCGCGACGTACATCGAACGTTACTGGCGCGATGCTGCCAGCCGTGGGCGCGACCTGTTGCGAGGTCCGTAGCACAGAGACATCGAGCGGCAGGCCACTCGGGTCCAGCTCGATACGGTTCCAGCGATAGGGGCTAGCATGCGGAAGCACCGCGTAGCCGTTACGCGCTATGCGGATGTCGCCCCCCAGGCCCACGCGCGCGCCCTCCGCACCGGCGGCATGGGCCAGCACCAGCGTACCGGGGCTCGCCGGGCCCGCGTTGAGCCCCCCCGCATGAAGCACCAGACTGCCCGCCGCGCCCAGCGAACGCGTCGTGCCCTGTTCCGCATGCCCCGCACTGGCATGGAATCGGCCATGGCTCGACTGCCATGCCCCCCTGAGATGGCCGGTATCGCCATGGCTGCCCCGGCTCACCGATGCACCGTAGCTGAAAGGATCTGCAGCACCGAGGGTCCCGCTGAGATCAAAGCTCTGCCGCGATCCGGTGTCCGCGCGGTCCAGGCGCGTGATCAGCCGCGGAGCGTGCATCGCGCGGCCCAGTGGCATGCTCATGCCAATCGCGTAACGCACATCCTGGCGGCCGTCACCGGAGTCGCTGCGCGTCGCGGACACGTCGATGTTCACGCTGCCCAGTGACTGCTGCAATCCAAGCTGATACTGCAGGTGACCTTGAGCATGTCGCCACGAGGTGCTCTGGCTGCCCATGAGGTAGAACTGACTGTAGTCGCCCAGTCGCTGGTTGATGTTCCAATGCAGACGGGAGCGCTCGGTCTTCGTTTCCTCGCCCCCACTGTAGGGCTCAATATGATCGGCCAGGCCGGAGAAACCCCGTGCCAATGTCCACGAAGAGGACAGCCCAAGCCGGGTAGCCGTACCGGAAATATAGCGTTGGTAGTTCAGGCGGACACTGGAGCCTGAGCGCGCAGCGACACCTGGCGGCCGTGCAGAAGAAGAGGTGAGATCGGAACCGAACGCACCGATGCGCGTGTTAAGGGCGATGCCTGCCGAAGCGGCATGATAGTGCTCTGCCCACTGCGCGCCGGCCAATGCAGTGACTGTATTGGACAGGCCGCGCGCGTAGGTGGCTTCGACGAAACGCCGGCCTGTCCGCAGCGGCGTGTCCCGGTATCCTGCATGTGGAATTTCCAGCTGCCCGGCAGACACATCCACGCGCGATGCACCTGAGCGCAGCGCCAAGGGCGCGGCGGAAAAACTGACGTCAAACCGTCGTTCATGGCCATCCGCTTCGGTTACGGTGACCTGCAGGTCGCCGCTGTAGGCTGTCGGGTAGAGGTCGTCAATGATGAAAGGCCCCGGCGCCACGCTCAGCTCCCGGATGACCTGCCCGTTCTGGCGGACCGTGACCAGGGCGCTGCTTTCTGCACTTCCCCTTACCACCGGCGCGTAGCCACGTTGTGAATCCGACAGCATCTGCTCGTCCGTCACCACGCTTGCACCGATGAATGGGATGGAAGGAAACAGGCTGCTGCTGGTGGCGCCCTGCCCCATTACAAGCCGGGCGTTCCAGTCGGCCAGATCACGCTGCAACGTAGTGGCGTAAGCCTGATGGACCAGGCCACCGCGGCGGCGGCTCAGTGAGAACCGGTGGCGCAGCCGCCATGCCCCCGCATTGAGGCCAGCCGCGACGCCGAGATAGTCCGCGCTGCGCTGTGCAGCGGCATGATGGTTGAACATGTAATCGATGAAACCGGCGGTCAGCCCTTGATCGCGCTGCGCTGGGGCGACATGACCACGGGGGCCGGCGTCCAGCGCGCCCTGCGGCACTGAAATCCGCAGCTGCAGGGTGGCGGCATCCACCGTGACACGGGCGCCTTCCACCTGCGTGGATAGATCAACACACGCGCCCGCCTTGTCAAGCGCTTCGCGCAGCGCAGGGCGCAATGGCAGACGCTGCAGGGTATCCAGCGGCAGGCAGGACGCGCGTCCCTGCGGATCGATGTCGATATCGCTCGTATCGTCCAGCACACCGTTGATGCGGATCTCGAGGCGATGGATTCCCGCAGGCAATGAGGCGCCATCCGCATAGGACTGCGCACTGGCTGGAAGATTGCCGACCAGAAATCCTTCGTTGAACACATATCGGCCTTCGTCACGTCCTGCAGCGCGCCCGACGGAAGGCTGCGCCAAGGTGATGGCCAAGGGCAGAAGAAGCGGGAGCGTGTTACGCATGGGAGTTGCGGAGTATTCCGCAGAAGAGGACGAATGCGCCGCAAGTTAGGGGGATTCCACCCACGCTCACATCAGGTTTTCTGCAATCTGCACTGGCATGGAGAGTTATCGATTGACCGACATATCCCGATAGAAACTCGCCGTGTTGAACTTGCACCTTTGCTCATATCGGCGACAGGCAAGGTCGATAACACTTCCGGAACCGCAGTGCCGTCACCGTGCCGCCACGCCTTCCTCTTCGGACTTTCCCCTGATGAATCTCCTGCCTTGCTTTGTCACGGGCCTGCTTGGCACGACTGTCTCCTTCGCGGCTGGGGCCTTGCCGCTGCAGATACGCGGCGAGCTGGTCACCTCGACCTGCGAGGTCCAGGCCAGTCACCCCGCGCTTGCGGTCCTGACCGGGCGCGTCGACCCGGCCGTGGTCAACGCCAATGCACGGGCTGGCCGAAAGGACTTCAGCGTGTTCCTGGCCTGCCCGGCATCCGGTGGCGACCCACCGCTGGACATCCGGATTGATGGGCTGCGCCATGTCGACGTCGCCATCCTCGATGCCCAAGGCACACCTTGGCCGAACGGGGAATCGGGTGGCCGCTGGCAGCGCGTGCAACGCAGCGCACGGACCCGTGTCGACCTTACTGCCTGGCATGCATCTCCCGTAGGCGATGCCACCGCAGGAACCGCCGCTGCATCCGTCGAGCTCGTGGTGGCCTATCCATGAAGATCTCCGATGCCTTCTTTTTCAAGGTCGCCCTCATGCAGCGTACTCAGTGCTGGTTCCCGCCCTTTCTTGCGGCGATGCTGATCTCGCCGGCGTCGGCAGCCGTGGTCGTTGACGGAACGCGCGTGGTGCTTGATGCACGCCGCGGCAACGACGTCACGGTCACCGCCCGTAACAACGGCAACGTACCCGCGCTGGTGCAGGTGTGGATCGATGCGGGCGATGCGGGACGATCGCCCGACGACATCCGCACGCCATTCCAGCTGACGCCGGTGGAGCCGCGCCTGATCCAGGACCAGCAAAGCCAGGCTTACCGCCTCACCTACGCGCCGCACCCGGCTGACCCTGCACTGGCTTCAGATCGCGAGTCGCTGTTTTATTTCAATCTGCTGGACATTCCCCCGAAACCGCGAGAGGCCCAAAGCAGCAATCTGCTGCAGTTCGCTGTGCGCTCGCGCATGAAGCTGTTCTTCCGCCCGGCAGGCTTACCTGGGCAACCTGCGGCTGCGGCGGCAGGCCTGCGCTGGTCGACCGCACCTGACGGCGCGCCGCAGTTGCGCGTCCACAATCCCAGCCCCTATCACGTGACACTGACCCGCATCTCCCTTGCAGATGGAAAAGAGCTTGCTGCGGAGATGGTGGCACCGTTCGGCACATTGCATGTCGCCTTGCCGGACACGGATACACGCCCTGCGACGATCAGCTACGCGTGGCTGGACGACCATGGTGCGGAGCGCGAAGCGAAGGCGCACGCGCGGCCAGCAGATGACACGGCCATTGCGGCTGCGAGGAGCCCACCATGAGCATCCGTCACCCTCGCATGCATGGAACAACAGGCATGGCCATGCGCACACTGCGCTGCATTGTCGCCGCGGGCACCTTCATCAGCGGCACCCTGCACGCCTGCAACGTGGTACAGGGCAGCGACCTGATAAGTGGCGGTGAGATCAAGATAGCGGATGAGACACGCCCGGATGTGCTGCTGCATACTGTCAGCAACGGGCGAGGCGGCGGCCTGCTGTTCACCAACTGCCCACGAGTGACGGACATCGACATACAGAGTGCCCCCCAAATGGCGGGACTGACGTATGTCCGCGACATCACATTCAATGGGCGTCCGTATCCTGCTTTTGGCTGGGGACCGGATTCGCCGCTGATCGTGTTCAATTTCGTCAAATACAGTGCCGGTGCGCCTGCCGGCACGGATAACACCCCCTACCGGGCAGACGCGACGAACACGTTCCAGGTGAAGAGCGGCCACGGCGGCGACGTGAACATGAACCTCGGCCTGGGCTATTACATCTATTCGCGCGGCGGGGCGATGACCAACGTCGCTCCGACAACCCTGAGCGCCGTCACCACGATGCCGAGTTTCCCCGCCAATGGCTCATTGCAGCACAGCCTGTCATTCAGCCTGGTGATTCCCGCGCGCACCTGTGTCCTGTTCGATACCGCCCTGCAGCTGAGCCCAGCGTCGGCAGACCAATTCCCCACGGTGGGCGCGTCGACCGGCGACACACCATTGAACGTACTGATGAATTGCCCGCGCGATGGCATCAAAGTCAACTTGACGCTTCACGATGCGCTGGACGCCGGCAACCAAGGCAGCATCCTTACGCCGACGCCATCCCACAGCGGCACAGGCATTGCGGTGCAGTTGCTGCGTAATGGCCAGCCTGTGCACTTTGGCAACCAATGGACGCATGCAGGCCCGCATGCCGGTGATCAGAACATCGAGTTGACCGCACGCTACGTTCGGATCGCAGGTGCGTTGACGCCCGGTAGCGTGCAGGGGAAAGCGATACTGACCGCTGACTACGACTGATCGCCGGCCGCCATGGGCGGGGAAAGGAAATGTACGTAGCCGTGTACCGCTCCTGATCCTGGGCAGTGAACGCCTTCGCCCGGCAGCATCGCGCCGATGCGCGTCAGCGATATGCCAAGCTCACCGGACAGCGCCAACAGGCGCTGCCGACTGGTAACGGCCGCAGTAAAGCACAGCTCGTAATCATCCCCCCCCTGCAGTGCGCAGGAGCGCGCAGCCTCGTTACCCAGCACACGCTGCAGCGCCGTCGAGCAAGGCAGCAGATGGGCGTCGACATGGGCCGCCACGCCACTGCGTAGTGCAATATGCCCCAGGTCTGCCATCAATCCGTCGGACACATCGACTGCAGCGGTCGCGATACAGCGCAGCGCAAGCCCCAGCTGCACGCGCGGCACAGGCCGAAGCAGGCGTTGGCGCAGGAACTCGGTCTCCGCATCCGCCGCAGGCCGGGTGACGTCCAGCTCACCACGCTGCCAAAGCGCAAGCGCACCGGCCGCATCACCCAACGTGCCGCTCACCCAGATGTCGTCGCCCACCTGCGCGCCACCGCGCCGCAAGGCCTGCCCGTGCGGTACCTGGCCGAACGCGGTCACCGACAACGAAAGCGGGCCGCGCGTGGTATCGCCACCAATCAGCCGCCAGTCATGCGCATCGGCCAGTGCGAAGAAGCCGTCGGCGAAGGCATCGATCCACGCCGCGCTGGCTTCCGGCAGGGACAACGCCAGCGTGCCCCACGCGGGGGTGGCGCCCATCGCCGCCAGGTCGGAAAGATTCACCGCAAGGGTCTTCCAGCCGATGTCGGCGGGGCGTGTTTCCGGCGGAAAATGCACGCCGCTGTTGAGTGTGTCGGCAGTCACCGCCAGCCAGTGTCCGGCCAGCGGCTGCAGCAGCGCCGCGTCGTCGCCGATGCCCAGCACGATGTCATCGCGCCCCTTGCTACGGGCGCGGATACGGTCAATCAGGGCGAATTCGGCGAGGGACATACGAGGTGTCCGTGGCGCCGGACGTCGTCCGCCGCCATCACGGGTCAGTGGCCGCTTTCGGTCTTGCGCCACTCGACGGCGGCACGGTCCAGCACGCCGTTGACATAGGTGTGGCCGTGTTCGGAGCCGAAGCGCTTGGCCGATTCGATGGCCTCGTTGATCACTACGCGGTACGGAATGTCGGCACGAAAGCGCAGTTCGTAGGCGGACAGCCGCAGCACCGCCCGTTCGATCGCATCGACTTCTTCGATGGTGCGGTCCAGGTACGGCGCCAGCGCCTGGTCGATATCGCGACGGTTGTCGAGCACGCCGTGCACCAGCGCCTCGAAGTAAGCCAGGTCGGCGACTTCGCGCGCCTGTTCGTGGGCGAACTGGGCGACCAGTGACTGGCCATTTCCGCCGGAGATCTGCCAGGCATAGATGGCCTGCACGGCACGGCGACGTGCGCGCGAACGCAGCACGGGATCGACGCCGTCACGGCGTACGGGTCTGCCGGACGGCCTGCCCTGGGAATGGTTGTTCATGGCAGCTGCTCCAGAAGATTGATCATTTCCAAGGCCGCCAAGGCGGCCTCTTCACCCTTGTTGCCATGGCTGCCGCCAGCACGTGCTTCGGCATCCTCGGCACGTTCCACCGCCAGTACGCCATTCAGCACCGGCACGCCGAAGTCCAGCTGCACGCGCATCAGGCCCTCGGCGCAGCGGTCGGCCACGTGTTCATAATGACGGGTGTCGCCACGGATCACGCAGCCCAGGGTGATGATGGCAGCATGCTGATGGGCAGCGGCCAGGCGCGCGGCGACCAGCGGGATTTCCCAGGCGCCGGGCACCCGGATGACATCCACGGCCTCTTCGCTGATGCCATTGCTGGCCAGGCTCTGCCGCGCGCCGGTGACCAGCGCGTCGGTGATGCGGGCGTTCCAGCGGCTGGCCACGATGGCCAGGCGCGCCGATCCGGGAGAGCGAAGATCGCCTTCGAAATGGCTCATGTGCGGGTATGGGGTACGTAAGAGAGGGCAAGTTTACCGCGCGCGGGCTGTGGGCGGGTCCTCCGTGAGCCCGCCCGCGCCATGCCGGGCTCAGCAGCCCAGCGTTTCAACCACTTCCAGGCCATAGCCGGCCAGCCCGACCTGGCGGCGCGGCGTGCCCAGCACGCGCAGTTTGCCCAGCCCGAGGTCGGACAGGATCTGCGCACCGGCCCCATTGCGGCGCCACTGGCTTACATCCTTGTCCTTGCCCGGGGCGATCGGCTGCGGCTGCTGGCGCAGGCGTGCCAGCAGGGCCTCGCCATCGCGCGGTGCCGACAGCACCACCATCACGCCGCTGTCTGCCGCGGCGATAGCGCGCAGCGCATCGGTCGCGGCCACGCCGAAATCATCACGGCGCCAGTGCAGCAGGTCGGCCAGCGGGTTTTCCACCTGTACCCGCACCAGGGTGGGGGTATCGGCATCCGGGGTGCCGCGGACCAGCGCGAAATGCAGGTCATGCGCGATGCGGTCGCGGTAGGTGACCAGGGTGAAGGCACCGAACTCGGTGTCGATTTCCCGCTCATCGACGCGCTCGACGGTCTTTTCGGTGGCCAGCCGGTAGGCAATCAGATCGGCGATGGAGCCCATCTTCAGGCCATGTTCGCGGGCGAACACTTCCAGTTCCGGCCGCCGCGCCATGCTGCCGTCCGGGTTGAGGATTTCCACCAGCACGCCGGCCGGTTCCAGCCCGGCCAGCATCGCCAGGTCCACGCCGGCTTCGGTGTGGCCGGCGCGGGTCAGCACCCCGCCCGGCTGGGCGATCAGCGGGAAAATGTGGCCGGGCTGGTGCAGGTCGCTGGCCTTGGCGGTGGGCTTGACCGCAGTGCGGATGGTGTGGGCACGGTCATACGCGGAAATACCGGTGGTCACGCCCTCGGCGGCCTCGATGCTGACCGTGAAGTTGGTCTGGAACTGCGCCGTATTGGCCTGCACCATCGGCGCCAGGCCGAGGTCGGCTGCCCGTTCGCGGGTCAAGGGCAGGCACACCAGTCCGCGGCCGTGGGTCACCATGAAGTTGATGTCGCTGGGCTTGACCAGCTCGGCGGCCATGATCAGGTCGCCTTCGTTCTCGCGGTCTTCGTCGTCGACGATGACCACCATGCGGCCTTGGCGGATGTCTTCCAGGATCTCGGGGATCGGGGCGAAATTCATGCGCGTGCTCCTTCGCCCAGCAGGCGTTCCACGTAGCGGGCGACCAGGTCGATTTCCAGGTTCACCGCACTGCCGACCGCCGTGTTGGAGAACGCAGTGTGCGAGACGGTATGCGGGATCAGGGCGACGTCGAACCCCTCCTCGTCCACTTCATTGACGGTCAGGCTGACACCGTCGACGCAGATCGAGCCCTTCTTTGCGATGTAGCGGCGCAGGGCGGCCGGGGCGGCGAAGCGCCAGCGCTGCGCGCGTGCGTCGTCATGGATGGACAGGACCTGCCCCAGGCCATCGACATGCCCGCTGACCAGATGTCCGCCTAGCCGGTCGGTAGGGCGCATGGCGCGCTCCAGGTTGATCACCGCGCCTTCGGCCAGCTGGCCCAGGGTGGTAAGCCCCAGCGTTTCGGTCGATGCATCGGCCTGGAAGGTCTGCGCGTCGAAGGCGATCACGGTCAGGCACACGCCGTTGATGGCGATGCTTTCGCCCAGCTGGACGTTGTCGAACGGCAGGCTGCCGACGTGGAAGGTGAAGCGGACATCGCCGCCGAGGGTTTCGCGGGCGGCCAAGTGGCCGAGGCCTTCAATGATTCCAGTAAACAAGTAACGTTCTCCGCAGGAGTGAGCGAAAAACGCCGCAAGGCAAACAGGCACGCACGGCACCGCAAGGTTCCGTGGCACCGTCTTCTTTCATCCGGACTATGACCGTCGGCTCCGGCATCCGACCGGATCTGCTGACCTCCTGCCGGGATGACCCTGCCGGAGCGCTCGCGGGCTCGTGCCGTGTCGGGCACCTACCGCCGGTGGGGAATCGCACCCCGCCCTGAAGACGTTTGTATACCGGCGAACCGGCGGGCCTAGTGTAACAAATGAGGCTGAAGGCTCGCTTTTTGTGAAAGTTTCGTTAGAATCCGCGCCGAGTGCGACAACGACGTCGCCCCGGGCGGTCGGACCGGCTGCCTGCAATGGAACGCAACCTCAAGGAATTCACGCATGCGCAAGATGCTGCTGGCCGCCTCCCTGCTCGCCCTGTCGCCGCTGTCGGCCTTCGCCGCCGACGATCTGAGCTACACCTACGTCGAGGCAGGCTGGACCCAGTTCCAGGTCAACGATGACTTCCTGGACGACCCCAAGGTCGACGGCGGCTATATCCGTGGCTCGTTCGCGATCGCACCGCAGGTCTACCTGTTCGGCGCCTGGTCGCAGGTGTCCAAGTCCTACGGCTTCGATGGCGGCAGCCTGAAGCTGGAACTGGACCAGCCCGAGTTCGGTATCGGTTACCACATGGGCATGAGCGACCGCGTGGACTTCACCGCCGACATCGCCTGGACCCGCCAGAACGCCGAACTGACCCTGAAGGAAACCGGCTTCGCCACCGTACGCCAGAAGGACCACTTCAACGCCGCCCGCGGCACCTTCGGCGTGCGCGGCAAGCCGTCGGCGCGCACCGAAGCCTGGCTGAAAGCCGGCTACATGGACGGCAGCGACATGGACGGCACCTGGGTCGGCAACGTCGGCGGCCAGATCAACATCACCCCGATGTGGGGCGTGGTGGGCGAAGTGCAGGTCATCGAAGACGTGACCCAGTACTCGGCCGGCGTCCGCGCCAGCTTCTGATCCTGTCGCTCCAGGCTGGACATGATGGGCTCCTTCGGGAGCCCATTTTTTTTCTGCTCGTGTTGAAGGGTGCGGAAGTGCCGACAGCATCCGGGCCATCTGCGACCCACGATGACGGTGGGCCCTGTCCGGGCCGCCACGCGGCCAGCCTGCCCACCTGCGACCTCCAGGCCGCGCGGGCATTCCACCGACTGCAGTGCCTTGCCAGCGCGTGTCTGATGGACGGCATCCCCGAAGGAGTACCGCCATGTCCTGCAGCGCTTCCTGGTCCTTGCCTCTCCCGCACGGCAACGTCCGCTGGCTTCTGTCCGCCGCTCTTGCCTGCCTGCTGCCCTTCCCGGTCTCATCCTCCGAGCCGGTGCTGCAGGATTTCGTCTTCATCTCCGACACGCAACATCCGTGGACCGAAAAATCGGACTCTGGCGAGCCTGAGAGCAACGACGAGACGGTGCGTCGTTCCAAACTCTTCATCAACCGCCAGGCACTGGCCACGATGGAATACCGGATCAAGTTCGGCGGGCTGGACAACGTACCGCTGTTCCTCAACGGTGACATCACCGCATTCGGCCATGGCGGGGAACGGGACTACATGTACAACCACCCGTTCAAGGACTTCTATCGACGGAATTTCTACGCCAATCTCGGCAACCACGACTACCAGAACAACGTGAACGACTGCGCCGACAACGGCTGCGCGCGGGACATGTACAAGGACATGGCGGGCTGGGCAAGAAGCTACCCCACACGCGCATTCGACTACTCGGTCAAAGACAACGGCTGGGAAATGCATCGTGGCAGCCTGGCTTACTCCCTGGTTCTGGGTGACATCCTGGCGATCCAGCTGCAGAACGAACCGACCTACAGCGTGAGGTACGAATCCGCTCGCAGGACGTTCATCATCAACGACTCGCTTGGGTTTCTCGAGACGGAGCTGAAGTGGGCGCGCGCAGCAGGCAAGGATGTCATCCTCAACATGCACAAACCACCTTATGCAGACTGGCAGTCGCCCAATAGTCCGCGCTTCCGGCAGCTCATGAAGGACAATGAAGATCTCATTCTCGGCATTTTCGCCGGACATCTGCACGGCTCGGCGGGAAAATACAAAACAGTCGGCACGATTCCGGTGTACCTGAGCGGCGCAGCATCCCGCGAGACATTTCTCACTGCTTTCTATAATCCCCGGGACCGCGAACTGCTGGTGTTCAAAGTCAGCGGGAATGATTGGCGCAACAACAGGAAGCTGGTCGGACGTTCGAAAGCCACGTCTCCCCGCGGCACGTCAAGCCGCGCCCCGGACGGGCACATGCCCCTTGGCGTCAACGCGACTGCGGACGCAGCAGAACACGCTGATCCTCTCCCACCCGTGTCTGTTCAATGACCTGCATGCGCAACTGCTGCGTCATGGCCTGGATGCCAAGTCCTGACAACAACGGCAGGCCCTGCTCGCCGAGCAGGGTCGGGGCCTGGTAAAGCAGGAGCTCGTCGATCCAGCCGCCGGACATCAAGGCACCTGCAAGCGTCGCACCGGCTTCGGTGTGCACTTCGTTGACGCCCTGCGCTGCGAGCAGGGCAAGCACCGCGCCCAGGTCCAGCCGCCCCCCCACGCTGGGCACGCTGGCGAACTGCGCATCGGCTGCGTCAGGGGCCGTGATGGCGGGGTCGTGCAGGTACAACGTCGGCGCTCCGCCTTCCCGCACCCGCGTACATTCCAGCGAGCGCAGCCGTGCATCGAGCACCACGCGCAACGGCGGCTGCACGTCGACCCCGGGGAGGCGCACGGTCAGCATCGGGTCGTCGGCCAGCACGGTGTCGGCACCGGTCAGGATCGCACCGGCCCTCGCCCGCCAATGCTGGACGTCCTCGCGCGCGGCCGGCCCGGTGATCCATTTCGAACTGCCATCTGCCATCGCCGTGCGGCCGTCCAGGCTGGCGGCCAGCTTGACCCGCACCCACGGGCGGCCGCGCTCGACGCGCGACAGGAAACCGCGGTTGAGTTCCCGTGCCTGCATGGCCATCAGCCCTTCATGGACCTCGATCCCCGCTGCGCGCAGCAGATCGAAACCGCCACCATCGACCTGCGGGAATGGATCGCGCAGAGCGGCCACGACGCGGCTGACGCCGGCTTCGATCAGTGCCAATGCACAGGGTGGCGTGCGGCCAAAATGCGCACACGGTTCAAGGGTGACGTAGGCGGTGGCGCCACGCGCCTGCTCGCCCGCTTCGCGCAGTGCGAACACTTCGGCATGCGGACCGCCGGCGCGTTGATGCCAGCCATGTCCGACCACCTGCTCGCCGTGGGCGATCACGCAACCGACCATCGGGTTGGGGCGGGTGGTATAGGCGGCGCGTTCGGCTAGCCGCAGGGCACTGGCCATGTGCAGGTGGTCCAGCGCGGAGAAGGCGCTCATCGGTGCTCCTTGGGCGCAGGCGCGCAGCGGTGCGCGTCAGCCTTTCTTTTTCTTGGTCAGGGCGATCACATCCCCCAGCAGTTGCAGCTGCCCGGTGCTGGCCGGCAGATCCCGCTCCAGCTTCTCGATTTCTTCGCGGAAGTCCGCGACATCCTCGAAGCTGCGGTAGACCGAAGCGAAGCGCACGTAGCCGACATGGTCGAGCTTGCGCAGTTCGTTCATCACGAACTCGCCGACGCGGATGGAGGGCACTTCGCGCTCGCCGCAGATGCGCAGCTGGTGGATCACCGAACGCACCGCCGCTTCGATCTTGTCTTCCGGCACCGGACGCTTCTGCAGCGCGCGGTCGAAGCCGGCACGCACTTTTCGCGCTTCGAACGCTTCGCGGCTGCCATCGCCCTTGACGATGGTCGGCAGCTTCAGCTCGATGGTTTCCAGCGTACTGAAGCGCTCGCTGCAGGCCTCGCACTCACGCCGACGACGAATCGTCGCGCCGTCTTCAGAGACGCGCGAATCGATTACACGGGTATCGGCATGTTGGCAGAACGGACAATGCATGGGGCGCCTTGAGTCTCGGAAACGTCATGCGATGGACATGGCGGCGTCGCAACGGTACCTGAGAAGGCCATGAGCAGCAAACAAGAGCTGCCCATGGCGTGAGGCAGGCGCGCGGTCAGGCGTCATCGCCCGACCGCGGAAGTCCCGATCGCTCAGCCGTACACCGGATACTTGCGGCACTGCGCGCTGACCGCCTCGCGCACGCGTGCGATCACCGCGTCGTCCGCCGGTGCGTCCAGCACATCGGCGATCCAGTTGGCCAGGTCTACACAGTCCTGTTCGCCATAGCCACGGGTGGTCACCGCCGGGGTCCCCAGGCGCAGGCCGGAGGTCACGAACGGCGAACGCGGGTCGTTGGGGACCGAGTTCTTGTTGACCGTGATGTGGGCCTTGCCGAGGGCCGCTTCGGCGTCCTTGCCCGACACGTCCTTGCCGATCATGTCGACCAGCATCAGGTGGTTTTCGGTGCCGCCGGAAACGATCTTGTAGCCACGTGCGATCAGGGTCTTCGCCATCGCCTGGGCATTCTTCACCACCTGCTGCTGATAGGCGGCAAATGAAGGCTCCAGCGCTTCCTTGAACGCCACGGCCTTGGCCGCGATGACGTGCATCAGCGGGCCGCCCTGGATACCCGGGAAGACGATCGACTGCAGCTTCTTGACCAGTTCTTCGCTGGCGCCCTTGGCGATGATGATGCCGCCACGCGGACCGCGCAGGGTCTTGTGGGTGGTGGAGGTCACCACATGGGCATGCTCCAGCGGGCTCGGGTAGACGCCGGCGGCGACCAGACCCGCCACGTGCGCCATGTCGACGAACAGATACGCACCGACCTTGTCGGCAATGACACGGAAACGCGCCCAATCAACGACCTGCGAATAGGCCGAGAACCCGGCGACGACCATCTTCGGCTTGTGCTCGACGGCCAGGCGCTCCACTTCGTCGTAATCAATCAGGCCCTGGTCGTTCACACCGTACTGCACCGCATTGAACAGCTTGCCCGAAGCGTTCACCTTGGCCCCATGGGTCAGGTGGCCGCCATGGGCCAGGCTCATGCCCAGGATGGTGTCACCGGCCTGCAGCAGGGCGAAATAAACCGCCTGGTTGGCCTGCGATCCGCTGTGCGGCTGCACGTTGGCGTAGTCGGCGCCATACAGCTGCTTGAGACGGTCGATGGCCAGCTGTTCGGCGATATCGACGTATTCGCAACCACCGTAATAACGCTTGCCCGGATAGCCTTCGGCGTACTTGTTGGTCAGCTGGCTGCCCTGGGCTTCCATCACCATCGGGCTGGCGTAGTTCTCGCTGGCGATCAGCTCGACGTGGTCTTCCTGGCGCTGGGACTCATCGGCGATGGCCTTGGCCAGTTCGGGATCGTAGCTTTCGATTCGGACGTCGCGCGGGAACATCGGTTTCTCCGGGGGCAGGCAGGAAAGGGACAGCAAGGCTGCCAATTGTAGTGCCTGCGCCGGGAGGGGGGCCAATGCCGGCTTCCCCACAAACGACGACGGCGCCCCATCGGCGCCGTCGCGTATCAGCTTCCCTGCCCGGGCCTGCGCTATCAGCGGCCGTTGATCACGAAGTCGGCCAGGATCCCGGTGGCGATGGCAACCAGCAACAGGTTGCCGCGGTCGTCCCGCACCCAATGGTGACCGCGTGGCGGGCGACGGACGTGATAGCTGTTGTAGTCGTTCACCACGTAGATCGGGCCACGGTAATAATCGCGATAGCGGTGGCCGACTTTCCACCCATAGCCAGGGCCCGGTCCATACGCCGGACGATAGGCGGGCCGATAGACCACGCGCGGTGGCGGGGCCGGGCGGTAATAGCCGGGATGGCGCCGGTCATCGCGCCAATGGCGGCGGTCATGTCGGCGGTCGTCACCCCAGTCGTGCCGTGCCTGGCGACGATCATTGCGGTGGTCGCGGCGATCATCGCGACGGTCATCGCGCCACTCGCGACGATCATGGCCACGATGCCGGTTGTCATCGGCGAATGCCGGGCTGACCGCCGCAAAGGCCAGTACGGAGGCAACGGCACCGGCCAGGAATCGATTGATGCGCATTGTCTACCTCTGCTGGGTGGGTGGGTGATGTCCATATTGCCCATGCGATCTGAATGTATTCCGGCTGGAAACGCTTACCAATGCGTCAGCCGGAACCCCTGTTCAGATTCCGGCAGGTATTTCCTCGCCCTGGCTTGCCGTCCAGCTTCCGAGCAGGTTGACCGGTGCACCGGTTCCTTCAACGGATACCCAGTACACGCCCGGCCCGAGGCGGGGCAACAGGCAACGCCGCCACGCATCTCCTTGATCCTTGCAGACCGCTACCGGGAAGCCGCCTCCCATCGCCTCTCCTTTCACCTGCAATGTCACCGCGGCACTGCCTCCCCAGGTGCGCAGGTCCACATCGGAGGGCTTGGTCAGCCGCAGCTCCAGGGTCTCGGCGAAGGAATCCGCTGCCATTCGACGGGGAAATACCGGGACGACCTGGCCGGACTTGAGCTGGGGGCGCTGCGGGGTCAGCGCGAGGTCGGCACGCATGTCCTCCGCGCCGCCGCGCAGGCTGACCCGCAGCCGACGCGCGGAGGCACTGGAGGGCAGCGTCACCAGGCCGCCGACGATGCGCTTGCCATCCAGCACGACCTCCCGCAGCGGCTGCCCATCAGCGTGCGAGATCAGCAGGGTGCCTGACAGACCGGCGCTGTCCGCTGCGGCGACCAGTTCATAGGGCAACCACTTTTCTGTCCGTGCCACCTCGATCTCGAATTCACGCAGGCTTCCGGAGGCGAGCTCCAGATCCCGCAGCGTCAGGCTCGATGGCAGCAGCGGCGGGGCCACCTGGGCGGCAGCCGACAGCGGCAGCAGGGCGGTGATCAACAACGTACGGATGAGGTTCATGCGTGATTTCCATGGGTTGGAGCCACCAGCCTGATCGGTGCCCCGGTCTGCCACAGTCGGGATAGCGGCCTTCAGGTGTGGTCCTTACGGCCCCTGCCCCGTCGGTGCTCCCCCATGGCTGAACCCCCCGCCGCCTGCCATGGCAGTGAAAGGGGGGATCGGCGATAATCGTGGGTCAAATATTCCGTTTTCCGCCGGCCAGCGCTCTCGGTCCGGTGGATCGACCCTCTGGGAGACTGCATGTCCTCGCAATACATCTACACCATGAACCGCGTGTCCAAGGTGGTTCCGCCCAAGCGGCAGATCATCAAGGACATCTCGCTGTCGTTCTTCCCGGGGGCGAAGATCGGCCTGCTGGGCCTGAACGGTTCGGGCAAATCCACCGTGCTCAAGATCATGGCCGGCGTGGACAACGATTTCGAGGGCGAGGCCCGCCCGCAGGCCGGCATCAAGGTCGGTTACCTGGCGCAGGAACCTGAGCTGGACCCGACCAAGACCGTGCGTGAATCGGTCGAGGAAGGCGTGGGCGAGGTGCTGCAGGCACAGGCCGCGCTGGACGCGGTGTACCTGGCCTATGCCGAGGAAGGCGCCGACTTCGACAAGCTGGCCAAGGAACAGGAGCGCCTGGAGGCGATCCTCGCCGCCGGCGATGCGCACACCCTGGAAAACCAGCTGGACGTGGCCGCCGATGCACTGCGCCTGCCGCCATGGGAAGCGATCGTCGGCACCCTGTCCGGTGGTGAGAAGCGCCGCGTGGCACTGTGCCGCCTGCTGCTGCAGAAGCCGGACATGCTGCTGCTCGATGAGCCGACCAACCACCTCGATGCCGAATCGGTGGAATGGCTGGAGCAGTTCCTGGCGCGCTATACCGGCACCGTCGTGGCGGTCACCCATGATCGCTACTTCCTGGACAACGCCGCCGAGTGGATCCTGGAACTGGACCGCGGTCGCGGCATTCCGTGGAAGGGCAACTACACCGACTGGCTGACCCAGAAGGACGAGCGCCTGAAGCAGGAAGACAACCAGGAGAAGTCGCGCCAGAAGGCCATCCAGAAGGAACTGGAATGGTCGCGCCAGAATGCCAAGGGCGGCCGCACCAAGGGCAAGGCCCGCCTGGCCCGCCTGGAAGAACTGCAGTCGGTCGATTACCAGAAGCGCAACGAGACCAATGAAATCTTCATCCCGCCGGGCGAGCGCCTCGGCAATGCGGTGATGGAGTTCAAGAACGTCTCGAAGAAATTCGGCGATCGCCTGCTGTTCGACAACCTGAACTTCCTGGTGCCGGGCGGCGCCATCGTCGGCATCATCGGCCCCAACGGCGCCGGCAAGTCGACCCTGTTCAAGATGATCACCGGCCAGGAAAAACCGGATACCGGCGAGATCGTGGTCGGCCCGACCGTCAAGCTGTCCTACGTGGACCAGAGCCGCGACGCGCTGGAGGGCAACCACAACGTCTTCCAGGAAATCGCCGGCGGGCTGGACATCCTCAACATCAACGGCGTGGAGATCCAGTCGCGCGCCTACATCGGCCGCTTCAACTTCAAGGGCCAGGACCAGCAGAAGCTGGTCGGTTCGCTGTCCGGTGGTGAGCGTGGCCGCCTGCACATGGCCAAGACCCTGCTGCAGGGTGGCAACGTGCTGCTGCTCGATGAACCGTCCAACGATCTGGACATCGAAACCCTGCGTGCGCTGGAAGACGCGCTGCTGGAGTTCCCCGGCAACACGTTCGTCATTTCGCATGATCGCTGGTTCCTGGATCGCATCGCCACGCACATCCTGGCCTTCGAAGGCGATTCGCACGTGGAGTTCTTCCAGGGCAACTACCGCGAGTACGAAGAAGACAAGCGCCGCCGCATGGGCGACGACGCTGCGCCCAAGCGCCTGCGCTTCAAGGCGCTTAAATAAGAAGGAAAAACGGCCGCGCACTGCGCGGCCGTTTACATTCCGGCAGGTCACGGCCGTTGGTCGTGACACCTTATCGTCACGAGACTTCCATGGCCCTCCTCGAACGCCTGTTCCAGCTGCAGCAGCACGGCACCACCGTGCGCACCGAGCTGCTGGCCGGCCTGACCACATTCCTGACGATGTCCTACATCGTCTTCGTCAATCCAGACATCCTGTCCACCACCGGCATGGATGCTGGCGCGGTATTCGTGGCCACCTGCCTGGCCGCCGCGCTGGGCTCGCTGGTGATGGCCTTCGCCGCCAACTTCCCGGTGGGCATGGCACCGGGCATGGGCTTGAATGCGTTCTTCGCCTTCACCGTGGTCGGTGCCGCCGGCCTGCCGTGGCAGCAGGCACTGGCGGCGGTGTTCATTTCCGGGCTGGTGTTCCTGGTGCTGTCGCTGACCGGCGTGCGCGCCTGGCTGGTGGCGGGCATACCGGCATCGCTGCGTTCAGCGATCGTGGCCGGCATCGGTCTGTTCCTGGCCATCATCGCCCTGCAGAAATCCGGGGTGATCGTCGGCAACGAAGACACGCTGGTGGCGCTGGGCGCCCTCAACACCGCCCCGCCGCTGCTGGCGCTTGCCGGCTTCCTGCTGATCGCCGTGCTGGAGGCACGCCGCGTGCGTGGCGCCATCCTGATCGGCATCCTGGCGGTCACCGGCGCCGGCTGGCTGCTCGGCAGCGTGCAGTACCAGGGGCTGGTTTCGTTGCCGCCCAGCCTGGCCCCGACCTTCCTGCAGCTGGACCTGCCCGGCCTGCTCCACCACGACGGCGGCGCGCCGCTGGCGGTGCTGCTGCAGGTGGTGCTGGTGTTCGTGCTGGTGGAAGTTTTCGATGCCACCGGCACGCTGTACGGCGTGGTCGGCCGGGCCGGCCTGCTGAAACTGCCCGGCGCGCAGAAGCGCTTCGGCCGGGCGCTGCTGGCCGACAGCACCGCCATCGTCGCCGGTTCGCTGCTGGGCACCAGCAGCACCACCGCCTTCGCAGAGAGCGCGTCCGGCGTGCAGGTGGGTGGGCGTACCGGACTGACCGCGCTGGTGGTCGCCGCGCTGTTCCTGGCTGCCCTGCTGTTCTCGCCGTTGGCGGCGATGGTGCCCGGCTATGCCACGTCCCCTGCCCTGTTGTTCGTGGCTGGCCTGATGCTGCGCGAGCTGGTGGAGGTGGACTGGAATGACCTCACCGAATCGGTGCCGGCGGCGCTGTGCGCGCTGGCGATGCCGTTCACCTACTCCATTGCCAATGGGCTGGCATTCGGCTTCATTGCCTACGCCGCATTGAAGGCTGGCACCGGGCGCTGGCGCGAGGTGCATCCCGCGGTCTGGCTGGTGGCCGGCCTGTTCGTGCTGCGTTACGCGCTGGAGTGACCGCATTGCCGCTGCGCTCGCCGAGCATGGCTCGGCGCTACTCGGCGATCCCAACCCCCTCGGTAGCGCCGAGCCATGCTCGGCGAGCGCAGCGGAAGTCCGCGCGGATCAGAGCGCTGGCGGTAACTCGAAAACCTGGCGCAGGTAGGCCAGGTAACCCGGGTCGTCGCACATGCTTTTCCCGGGCGAATCACTCAGCTTTGCCACCGGCTGCCCATTGCAGCGGACCATCTTGATCACGATGTTCAGCGGCGTCGGACCGAGGTCATTGGTCAGGTGCGTACCGACGCCGAAGGCGACCTGGCAGCGGCCACGGAAGTAATCGAACAGGCGCATGACCTTTTCGATGTCCAGCCCATCGCTGAACACCAGTACCTTGCTGCGCGGATCGACGCGGCGCTGCTGGAAATGCGCCAGCATGCGGTCACCCCAGTCGAAGGGGTCGCCGGAATCATGCCGCACCCCGTCGAACAGCTTGCAGAAGTACATGTCGAAATCGCGCAGGAACGCATCCAGCCCGACGACGTCGGACAGCGCGATGCCAAGGTCACCGCGGTATTCGCGCGCCCATGATTCCAGCGCGGCTACCTGCGAATCGCGCAGGCGCGGACCGATCGCCTGGAACGCCTGCAGGTACTCGTGAGCCATCGTGCCGTGCGGCGTCATGCCGTACAGGCGGGCGAAATGTACGTTGCTGGTGCCGACCAGCTGGGTTCCCAGCGCGTCACGCAGCAAGGGCAGCAGGCGGGCATGCCAATCGCGCGAATAGCGCCGGCGCGTGCCGTAGTCCGCGACGCGGCAGTGTTCGAAACCCGGGGTGTCACGCAGCAGCGCCGCCTTGGCCTGCAGCCGTCGTTCGCCTTCGGCGATGTCGGCAGTGGTGGTGTTGCGGAACCACACCTCGTTGATGATCGCCAGCAGCGGCACTTCGAACATGATCGTGTGCAGCCAGGGCCCGGTGATGTCCAGCTCGATCTCGCCGGGCACGCTGTCCGAGGCACGCAGGCTGATGTACTTGCGGTCCAGGTGGAACAGGCCGAGGAAGTCGGCGAAGTCGGGCTTCACGAAGCGCAGGCCGCGCATGTAATCCAGTTCTTCGCTGCTGAAGCGCAGGCTGCACAGGTGGTCGATCTCTTCGTCGATCTGGCCGATGAACTGCGCCAGGTCGATGCCTGGCGTGCGGCACTTGAACCGGTACTGCACCGTGGCGCCGGGGTACTGGTGCAGCACCGCCTGCATCATGGTGAATTTGTACAGGTCGGTGTCGAGCAGGGATTGGATGATCATGCCGCCATTATGCGCCGCGTGCGGGGGTTGGTGCCGGGCCTGCGGCCCTGCGCCCGCAGAGGCAACGTCAAGGGCAACGGCAATGGCTGCAGGGCTGTTGCGTTGGTGGGGCGGGGTGGATGGGTGGGAATCGCCGTGAATCCGTCCTTGGAGGCTCGCCATCCGCATCCATGCGGATGAGCGTTCCCGCCAACCCACCCCGCCCCACCTTCGACAGGTCCATGGCCGCCTTGGACCATGCGGTCCTGGTAGCG
Organism: Stenotrophomonas sp. Bg11-02; assembly: GCF_002836635.1. NCBI lineage: Bacteria > Pseudomonadati > Pseudomonadota > Gammaproteobacteria > Lysobacterales > Lysobacteraceae > Stenotrophomonas > Stenotrophomonas sp. Bg11-02. The sequence goes on along the minus strand of NZ_PJAY01000062.1, from coordinate 49,809 downwards.
CCGACCCATGGTCGGCGGGATGTTTCCGCCAACGGCCCGCTGCGCTCGCCGAGCACGGCTCGGCGCTACCGGGGCCCCGTAGCGTGTCGGGTGGAGGGAGCCCCTGAGTCAGGGGCGGCCGCGAAGCGGCGGGGTGTGGGCGTTGGTGAGGAGGGGCCCATGGTTTGCGCAGCAAACCGTGGGAGCGGCAGCGCGAATGCGATGACGTGTACCCGCGCCATGGATGGCGCGAAACGAGGCCCGCAGGAGCGGCTCTTGCCGTCCCCCGCCCAGCCCCACCACCCGGCGCCAACCCGGCCACCTGAAGCAACCGCCACCACGAGGGGCTACGCCGCTCGCAGCAGCCTGGGCACCTGCAATACCGCGTGCGCCCATATCGCCCCCCACACCGCCACCCGCACCGGCAGGCTGCGCTGCCGCGCTTCGAAGCGCTGGAAGTATCGCCACAGCCCACGATGCTTGTGCCATTCCACGAAGAATGGCCGCGAGCGGCTGGACACGCCGCGTACGTGCAGCACCTGCAGGTCGTTGGCGATGGCCACCACGCCGCCGGCCTCGCGCACGCGACGGCACAGGTCAAGGTCTTCGGCGTGCAGCCGGTAGCCGGCATCCCAACCGCCGATGCGTTCGAACAGCACGCGCGACATCAGCATCACCGCACCGGAGATCGCCGGCACGCGCTGCATCGCCACGCTGGGATCACGTGCGATGGCCAGCTTCGACCCGCTCCCGGGCGAGCGCAGCATGGCCAGGAAGTCTGGGTCGCGACGGCGCACCGCATCGTCGGCACGGCCGTTCTCATCGACCTGCTCCACGCCCAGCAGGCAGTCGCCCAGCGCCTGCGCGCGCTCGCACAGCAGGGCCAGGGTCTCCGCTTCCACCATCACGTCAGGGTTGATGAAGGCCAGCCACGGGCTGCTGGAATCGCCGGCGCCCTGGTTGTTGGCGGCAGCGAAACCGGGGTTGTCCGGGTTGGCGATGAAGCGCACGCGCGGGTCATGGCTGGCATGCCGCTGCAGGATATCCACCGTGTCGTCGGTCGATCCGTTGTCCACCACGCGGATCTCGGCGATGCCGCGCGCGTCGCGCAGGCGCTGCAGGCAGTCCTCGATGGTCGTGCTGCTCTGGTAGGTGACGACGACGGCGACGATGGCGGGGTTCAAGCGGGCGGCTCCTGCGGCGGCGGGGCGACGCCGAACAGATCGCCCTGCGCCTTCGGCATTATCGCGCGCTGGTAGCCAAGCTGCAGGTCCTCGCGTGCAGCACGCAGCGGATCGTGCATCAGGAAATCGGCCAGCCGCGGCGTCCACGCCGGCCAGCGACTGGCCAGCGCTTCCAGGTCCCCCGGCGCGTGGCCGCCCTCGTCGGCGCGGGCGACGAAGGCGGTCTCGCACAGCACGTTGCGCCAACCCAGTCCGGCCATGCGCAATCCCAGGTCGATCAGCGCCGCGCTCCAGCCGCCGTAACTGTCCGCGTCCAGTCCGCCCGCACGTTGCCGCGCCGTGCCCCGCACCAGCACCGCGTGGGTCACCGCCGAGGGCAGTTCCGGATACCTGGGCGGCATGTCGGCACATGCCCGGGACAGTGTTTCAAGCGCGTCGGGCATGGCATTGACCTCTCCCATCCGCGGCCATGCAACGGTCTCGCCGGCGTTGCACCACGGCGTGGCCGTGGCGATCGAGGCATCGCGCGCAAAGCAGGCCTGCAGCTGCTCCAGCCAGCCCGGTCCCGGCACGCTGTCCGGCGCCAGCACTGCCACGTCCAGCCCCGCGCAGGCGCGCAGCATCTCATCCAGATGGGCCACTTCACCCAACGGCCGCGCACGCCGCGTGTACTCGGCCTGCAGCGGCGTGTGGGCCAGCCAATGTTCCACCACGGCCTGCGCACGCGGTCCGGCCTGTGCGTCGTCGGCCAGCCATACGGCGGTACCGGGCGGGGTGGCTGCATCCAAGGCCGCCAGGCTGCGGTCCAACGCAGCGTCGTCCACGCCCAACGGCAACAACACGATCGCCCCCATCCCGCCTCCGCTGGTGGATGCACGGCGGGCGGTTGCCACAGCCATGTGCGGCCAGCGTAGCAAGCAAGACGGCCGCAATGCGACCGTCCTTGTCGTGATTTACTTCGCGCGCGGGGCGTTGATCGGCTCCATCGCACGGAAGCGACGGCTGTATTCGTCGGTCAGGTCGCGCGATTCCTGGCCGTTGCGGACGATGGTCGGGGTCAACAGCACGATGACTTCCGAGCGCCCGCTGTTGCGCCCTTTGCTGCCGAACAGTGCGCCAAGCACCGGAATACGACTGAGGCCGGGGATGCCGCTGCTGCTGTCGGTGCCGGAGTCGGTGGTCAGTCCGGCGAGCATGATCGTATCGCCGCTCTGCACCGCCGCTTCGGTGGCCAGCTTGCGCGTGGTGATGCGCGGATTGCAGCCGCCGCTGGCCTGGTCGCAGGTGCTGGCGACCGCCTCGGCGTTGCTCACCTCCTGCACGATATCCAGGAACACCGTGCCATCGCGGGTCACCCGTGGCCGCACCTTCAGGATCACGCCGGTATCGATGTACTGCACCTGGCCGTAGGTCCCACCGCCCACGCCGCTGTTGAACGAGGTGCTGGTGATCGGCACCCGCTCACCCACGTTGAGGGTCGCTTCGGCGTTGTTGCGGACGAAGATGGAGGGCGTCTGCAGCAGCCGGACATCGGACACCTTGTCCAGCGCGCTGACCACCGCGGCGGCATTGCGCCCGAGGAAGGTCCAGCCCAGTCCGCTGCCGCCGGTGACCGCACCGGAGAAGGTCCCCCAGATATCGCGGCCTGCCGCATTGGGCAGCGTGGCGCCGACCGCCGCGCCGGTATACCCGGCGCCCTGCACGGCGTTCTCGAAGTACCAGTTCACGCCGTAGCTCAACTCACCGGTCAGCCTGACCTCGGCGACCTGGGCTTCGATATGCACCTGCATCGGCATCACGTCCAGCTTTTCCACCACCTCGCGGATGGATCGCCAGGCCTGCGGCGTGGAGCGCACCAGCAGGGTGTTGGTTTCTTCCACGGCGGACACGCCGACCGTGTCACCGGCGATCTCCAGGGTGACGCTGGCGTTGCCTGACTGGCGCTGCGGCAGGTTCATCGAAGCACCACCCTGGCCGGCGCCGCTGCCGGAGGTACCCAGCGCACTGCTGTCCAGTCCGGCGTCCTGCGCGCGGCTGTCGCCCCCGTCGATCCGCGAGCTGGTGCCACCCGGTGCCAGCGAGGCGCCGCTGTCGCCTCCACGACTGCTACCGCTGCTGCCGAAGGCCTCTGCCAGCCGTTCGGCAAGATCGCGCGCCTTGACGTAACGCAGTTCGTAGGAGAACAGCCGCGGCGCACCACCGGCGGTATCGATGCGATCCAGCCACTGCTGGATCTGGTCCAGGTAGCGCACCTGCGGGGTGATCACCAGCACGGCATTGGCATTTTCCAGCGGCAGGAAGCGCAGCATCCCCGCACTGGGGGTCTCGCTGTCCTTGCCGAAGATCTTTTCCAGATCGGCCGAGACCTGTTCGGCCTTTCCGGAACTGATCGGGAACACGCCCACCGACATGCCCGACAACCAGTCGACGTCGAAGATCTGCACGGTGTGCAGGTAGTTTTCCAGTTCCTGCCGCGTGCCGCCCAGGGTGATGACGTTGCGTCCGCTGTCAACATTCACGATCGCGTTGGGCCGGGCGTAGGGCTCCAGCACTTTCTTCATCTCCGTGGCGGAGATGTACTGCAGCGGTACCACGCGCACTTCGAATCCACGCGCATTGGCCGCTGGCGCGGTGCTCGGCGCCACCGTGCCGGCAAGCGCCTGGTCGGCGGCGACGATGTTGTAGCGGCCGCCGCTGTAGACCATGCGGGCGTTGTTCCAGCCCAGCACCATCTCCAGCAGGTTGAGCGCCTGCGCGCCGGACACCGGCTTGGGCGTGGCCAGCGTCACCGTGCCCTGCACGCCAGGCGCGATGACGTAGTTCTGTCCCAGCAGATCGCCCAGGATGGCCTTGACCACCGCATGCAGCGACTCGCCTTCGAAATTGAACGTGGCATCGCCGTTGCTGGCCTGCGCCAGCGCAGGTGACCGCGCCGCTGCGGCACTCCGGTTGATCATCGTGCCGGTGCCGCGTCGGATCACGGCCTTGGGCGCGCCCTGCTCTTCCGTCTCGAGGGTCTCGGTCGGGGTGCTGATGCCGGTATCGAAACGCGCCTTGCGCTGCACGTCCGGCGTGGGCACCGTCGTGCATCCGACCAGCAGGGCGAGGGCGAAAGAGCAGCTGGGGAAACGCAGGTTCATGCTTTCACTCTAAGGGTTGGCAGCGCCGCCGGGGGGCGGCGTCGACTGGCGTTGCTGTTGCTGTTGCTGCTGCTGGAGTTGCTCGCGGCGGGCACGGATGCGTTCGCGGATGGCGCGCATCTGCTCTTCGCTGGGCCCTTGGTTGGCAGGCGCTCCATTGGCGGCAGGCGTGGGCGCGGCAGCTGCAGGAACCGCCGCCGGGCTCCCCTGCCCTGCGCGTGCCGCAGCGGCGGCGGGGGACGGCACGACGGTGCCCGGCCGTGCCGCGCCGGCGGGCGCTCGCGGATCGCGTAGCTGGGTAGGCGGTTGCCCGCCCTGGCCATCGAACACCGCCAGTTCCAGCACCTGCGCACCGTCGGGGCCAAGTACGGTCGCGCGGCGCGGCTCCAGCGCCAGCAGCTGCCAGCCTTCGAGCGCCTCGCCATTGAGGCGCAGGCGCAGCGAACGGTTGTTGTCGCCGGACAGCGTGGCCATGCCGAAGCTGCCGCTGAGCAGTACGCCGGTCAAGCGCAATGCACCACCGGGCGTAGCCTGCTGCTGCCCCCCCAGGCGGAACGGATGCGGCCGGCGGTCTTCGGCGAATACCGGACGCTCGGTGATGGCGCTGAAACTGGACGGTGCGGCCATCGGATCAGCCGCAGCATCAGGCAGCGTTGGCAGGCGGGGCGCCGCCACCTCGCTGTTGTCCTGGCCACGGATGCGGGTACCCGCACCGAGCACCGTGGCCAACCAGGCCGCCGCCGCCAGCAGGGCAAGCCCCAGCAGGATCGCGCCGCGCAGGCTGAAGCGCTCACTCTGCATCGGTCTGCTCCACGTCGGCAGGCGGGCTGTCGGCGGCATCGACCTCGGCGGTGGCCGGCGCGGGCGCCGCCTCCGTTGCCGCGGCTGCCGCTTCGTCATCTCCCATAGAGCCAGGGGCCGCGCCGGCATCGGCGATTCCCGGCTGCAGATAACCGATCAGCTCGAAGGACACGTCAAGGCCGGTACCGGCTTCCTCGGTGGACTGCTGGAAGCGCTGCGCAAGCATGTTGAGGTTTTCCACGAACAGGCGTGGCGCCCCGGTTTCCAGCGCGTGCAGCACGCTGGCCGTTTCATCCACGCCGCAGCGCAACCTGACCTGCAAGGCGACCCGGACATAGCTGGCCTCGGTACGGTTGTCCGGCATCGGCGTGCGATTGCTGACCACGCAGCCGCGGTTGCCCGGGCTGGCGGACAGCACCGCGTCCTGGACGCGCGAGGACAATGCCGCCGCCGCGGCCTCGGCGGTGGCTTCGGGCAGGAAGCCAGGACGCTCACGCAACGCCTGCTGCACCTGCTGCAGGCGCGCGCTCACCTCCGGTCGCTGGTCGATCTGTACCTGCACACGGTGCTGGCGTTCCTGCAATGCGACGATTTCCTGGTCGATCGCGCGCCACGGCACGGTAAAGAAGGGGTGGACCAGAAGCAGGTAGGCCAGCACCAGCACGGCGAGCAGCAGCGCCAGCGCCAGCCAGCGGTCACGGGGCGTCGTTTGCACCGGCATCGGCCGCTCCCTTCTTCGCCATGGCGGCGGCAGCGTTGGCCGAAGCACGCAGCTCGGCGGTCAAGGTGAAGCGGTCACGGCCGCCTGCGGTTCCATCGGCCTGCAGCACGCCGGTCAGGTTCACCCGCTGCCACAGCGCTGACTGCTGCAGCAGCGGCACCAGCTGGTTGGCCTCGCGGCTCAGCCCGATCAACTGCAGTTGCTGGTTCTCCACGCCGATCTTTTCTAGGAAGCTGCCATCGGGCAGCTTCCGACTCAGTTCATTCCATACCGCCAGCATCGTCGGTCGCTTGTCGCGCTCCTCGTCAAGGAAGCGTGCCCCATCCACCAGCGCCTGCAGGCGCGCGCGTTCATCGGCCACGCCACGTGCGTTGCGCGCACTGCGCTCGACTTCCGCACGCAGCGTATCGGCGGCCTGTTCGCGGTTATGCAGCAATTGGCTGCCCGCCAGCAGCAACATCACCAGCGCGGCCACCGCCAGCAGCAGCTCCAGCCGCAGCTGGGGATTGCGCATGTGTCGGCGCAACGGAGGCGGCAGCAGGTTCACCTTCAACGGTTCACCAGCGCGATCCATCACGTCGATGCCACTGACTGCATCGGCCCAGCTGCCCACCTCCTGCTGCCACTGCTCAAGGCGCGCGCGTGGCAGGACCACCAGCTCGACATCCAGCTGGCCGGCGCCGGCATCACCCAACAGGCGTACGTCGTGGCTCACCTGGTCGGCGGTGAATGGGGTCTGCCGATCGATTTCGAAACCCATCACGTCCAGCAGGCGACCCGCTGCAGCAGCCGGAACCCGCAGCGTGCGGCGCAGCACCTGGCCGCCATCCAACAGCCAGTAACGCGGCAGACGCTGCAGGCGCGGCGGCAGTGCAGTGGCCAGCGCGGCGGCCTGGCACGGCCATGGCAGCGTGGCCACCGCCAGCCGCTGGGTGCCGATCTCACGTTCCAGGTGCAACTGGTCATCCTGTTGCCGCAGCAGCAGCCGCGCTGGCGCCCAGCCAAGTGCCCACTGCCAGCGGGCCGGCAACCAGGCCAGCAGTGAAGTCCGCCACCAGTGCAGGAAATGGCTGGCTCGCGGCGCTACCTGCGTCGTTACCTGCCTGAATCCTTGCTGCCACGCTGTCATTGCGATGCCATTCCCTGTTCCCATTCAAGCACTGTGTAAGCCCGCCCCATCGCCACGCTCTGGGCATTGCGCACCACGGCCCGGCTGCTGGCGATGCGACCCCGGTCATCCGTGACCCGACAGTCGATACTATAGGTGCCACTGCCGGTGGCAATAGAGGCGGGACGCGACGGATCGTCGGCGCCGCTCCATTCCTGCTCCCGCTGGGCCAGCACCAGGGCGGCATCCAGGCCCAGCGCGGTCAACACCGGGCCGCGCGCGAAGCGTCCGTCCGGGCGTGACTGGCGGCTGTGCAGGGTCAACATCGGGCGCATCTGGCGGTACAGCGCCGGGCTGATTCCCAGCACCCGCTGCAGCTCGCCAAGGGTCTCGAAGCGGGCGTTGCGCGGGCCGTACGGCAGGCCGGCGGCGACATAGTCGCCCAGCTCAGCGCCGCCTCCTGCGGGACTGAGGTCATCGGCGTCGCGCCAGTCGATGATCGCACCGGCCAGCTGCGTTGCCTGCTGCGGGTCGACCTGCAGCGCGCGCAGGAAACCCTCGAGCAAGGCGGCGTCGGCCAGGTTCAGGTTGATCTTGCCGCCTTCGTCTTCAATCCGGATATCCACCTTGGCACCGTCGAACTGCCAACGATACGGCCGTCCATCGGGCTGCCAAGGGGGACGTGCGGAATCGGCGCGCAGCCGGGACATGGCATACGCCACCCCCGCCCGGCCGATTTCCTGCGCACGACCGGTGTCGTCCTGCACCCGCTGCTGCAGTTGCTCGATACGCGCCGACAAGGCGAAGGCGCCGACCAGCGCGGTCAGCAAGGCAATCAGCCACAGCACCAGTACCAGTGCCGCACCGCGCTGGCGACGGGCTGGCACGGCGGTCATCGCGCCTGCTCCTGGCCGCCGTTTTCCAGCGCCACGCGCAGCTCCGGCCACGCCGGTCCGCGCAGCGGCTGCACCTGCACGGAAACCAGCAACGGCGGACGGCGCGTATCCGGCCACGTGTCCACCCAATCGCTCAATCCGCCACTGGTTTCGTCGCGGCCGCGGTAGCGCAGCGTTACCTGGCGCAGGCCATCGGCCAGCGGCTCCGGCGCGCGCGCGGGACGCTCTTGGATCTGCACGCCGTCCTGCACCATCACCAGCCCCAGCTGCAGCCGAACGCCCTGCCCGCTGCGCACCACCTGCAGGTCATGCACGTAGGATCCACCGCGCCCGAGGTAGCCCGGGACCTCGGAAACAAAGCGCAGGCGCTGTGCTTCACCAATGAAATAGAGCGGTTCCCGCGCAGGATCGGCTGGCTCGATGCGACTGCGCAGCGCCTGGCTCAACTGCCGTCGCAACAGACCTTGCACCGCACGCATGCGCTCGTTGTCGGCGGCCACCGCTTCGCCACGCTGGCTGATGGTCATTGCCGAACGCACGGTGACGAAGGCCAAGGCGAGCCCGGCAGCCAACAGCGCGGTGGCCAGCAATACTTCGATCAGGGTGAAGCCTGACGGGCGATGATTCATGGGCTTGCCTCCAGCATCGGCGGCAACAGGCGCAGCGTGCGCCAGCGCAGTTCACCGGCGCGCGGCTGGGTCCAGCGCACCTGCAGTTCAAGCTCCACCAGGCGCGGGCCGGCCGATGCCTGCGCCTGTGCGGGCGGCACGGGCGTATCACGTGCTTCCACGTAGGGACGTACCTGCAATTGCCATTGGTAGCGGCCCTGCTCCCAGCGACCCTGCTGCTGGCCTTCGCGAAGCGGCGACTCGATGCCCACGCTGGTCAGCAGGGACTGTGCGTGCAGCACCACGCGGGTGCGCACATCGGCCTGCCCGACCTGTCGCGCGGCGCCGGACAGGGTGCCCAACAGCAGGGTCAACGCGATGGCAAGCAGCGCGAACGCCACCAGTACTTCGAGCAGGGTGAAACCGCCCGCGCGGCGACGTACCCGCATTGCGTACCGGGCGCGTGTCACGGGGCCGCATCCGGAGCGGAGCGTACTTCGCCGGTCAGCCATCCCACGTCGATGCGCCACCGGGCGTCTCCTCGCTTCAGCACGATACGGCCACCACTGGAGCCGCCATCGGGATGGAACTCGATCGCGCCACGCCCCGCGCCCGGCTGAAGCTGCGCGGCCCCCTCGAAGCTCACCTGCAGAGATTCGGGCAGGCTGCCGCTGCGTCCGCCCGCTCCTTCCCAGCGGCGCGCACGCGGCTCGATGACGAAGCGCTGCACGGAACCACGCGCGATGGCTTCGGCGCGGGTCAGGCGCAGCTGGCTGGCCAGCTCCTTGCCGGCATTGCGCAGCTGGGCGCCGGACATGCCACGCGCGAACATGCCGCCGGTGACCAGCCCGACCAGTGCGATCAGCGCGATGACCAGCAGCATTTCCAGCAGCGACATGCCGCCCACGCGCGGGTGGCGCGCGGGCATCGGCTGCAGGCGCAGGCGGCTCAGCCCCGGCATGTGCGGGCCCTTGGCTGCATCACTGTTCGTAGCGGATGTCCGCATCGAAACTGGTGCCACCCGGCTTGCCATCCTTGCCCAGGCTGATCAGGTCATAGTCCTGGCTCTCGCCGGGGGCACGGTAATCCAGCGGCCGGCCCCATGGATCGTCCAGGTCCGATGCTTTCGCGTAGGGGCCCATCCATCCGTTCACGCCACTGGGCGCGGTGACCAGTTCATCCAGTTTGCCAGGCAGGCGATTGGTGTCCAGGCGGTAGTTGTCGATCTTGCTGGCAACGGTCTGCACCTGGGCCTTGGCCAGGTTCGCCTTGCCGCGGTCGGCACCACCCAGCACGCGGCTGGCCACCAGGGTGAGCACCGCGCCGATCAGCACGATGACGATGATGATCTCCAGCAGGCTCATGCCGGACTGGCGGCGAGCGGAGGTAAAAGCTTTCAGGGGACGGTGTCGCATCGTCAGGGGTTCCTTTCCACGGGGAAAACAGGGTCAGCCAATGGCATTGGTCAGGTCGTACATCGGTACCAGCACGGCGATGATCACCAGCCCCACCACCGAGGCCAGCACCAGGGTGATCGCCGGCACCATCGCCGACAACATGCGGTCGATGCTGCGTGCGGTTTCCTGCTCGAAGGTGTCGGCGGTCTTCAGCAGCATGGTATCCAGTGCACCGGATTCCTCGCCGACCTGGATCATCTGAAGCGCCAGGCGGGGGAAGCGCTTGCCACGTGCCAATGCGGCGGAAAGGCCGTTGCCGTTCTTGACTTCATCGGCGGCCAGGTCGATGTCGGCGGCCAGCGCGCGGTTGCCCAGCACGTTGCGCGCGATGCCCAGCGCCGCCAGCAACGGCACGCCATTGCGCAGCAGGGTGCCCAGGGTGCGGGCCAGCCGCGCGGTCTCCAGTTTGCCGAGCAGGCCACCGATACCCTTGCGCTGCAGCAGCCAGCCATCCAGCGCCAGCCGGAACGCCGGCTGCCGCGCCTTGCGTTCCCCCAGCCAGGCCAGCAGCGCCGGCACCACGATGAAGAAGATCCAGCCATCACGCACCAGCAGGCCCATCTGCAGCACCAGCTGGGTGAACCACGGCAGGGTGACATCCAGGCTTTCGTACATCTGCGCGAACTGCGGCACCACGTAGCCGAGCAGGAACAGCAGCGCCCCGCCGACCACCACCAGCAGGATCGCCGGGTAGATCAGCGCATTGACCACCCTGCCCTGCAGCGCGCGGCTGCGTTCCAGGTAATCAGCCAGCCGCTGCAGCGTGTCGTGCAGGCTGCCACCGGCTTCGCCTGCGCGCACCATGTTGATGTACAGGCGCGAGAACAGTCCGTGCTGGCGTTCCAGCGCACTGGACAGCGAAGCGCCGCCGCGCACGGTGTCGCGGATCTCGCTGACCACGCGCCGCGAGCGTTCGTCTTCGGGCAGGCTCAGCAGGATGGTCAGGGCGCGGTCCAGCGGTTGGCCGGCACCGAGCAGCGTGGACAACTGCTGGGTGAACTGCAGCAGCGCGGCGCCCTGGAACGGACGCTGCTTGAACAGGCCGCGCAGGCGCCCCGCCTCCAGGCCGCCTTCGCTGGCCAGGCGGGTTTCCATCGGCAGGTGGCCCTGCTCCTGCAGCCGGACCACCAGTTCGGCCTGGCTGGCCGCTTCCATCTGGCCATCCACTACTTCGCCCTGCGCATCCAGTGCCTTGTATCGGAACACCGGCATGCTCAGCTTTCCTCGGTGGTGCGCAGGACTTCTTCCAGCGTGGTCTGGCCGGCCAGCGCCTTCAGCAGGCCATCTTCGTACATGGTGCGCATGCCGCCACTGCGGGCGATGCGTTCGATTTCACCCATGCCATCGCGACGCATCACCGCGCGCCGCAGTTCATCGTTCATGACCAGGAATTCGACGATCGTGGTGCGCCCCAAGTACCCGGTGGGCGCCAGCGCCGATGGCCGCGGACGGTAGAGATGGATGGTGCCTTCCGGCTGCAGCCGACGCAGGTCGAAGCGTTCGATTTCCTCCGGCGAGGCGGGATACCGTTCGGCATGGGTGGGCTCCAGCCGGCGCACCAGGCGCTGGGCCAGGATGCCGTTGATGGTGGAGGTCAGCAGGTAGTCCTCCACGCCCATGTCCAGCAGGCGGGTGATGCCACCGGCCGCGTTGTTGGTGTGCAGCGTGGACAGCACGAGGTGGCCGGTGAGCGCGGACTGGATCGCGATGCGCGCGGTTTCCAGGTCGCGCATTTCGCCGATCATGATGATGTCCGGATCCTGGCGCACGATGCTTCGCAGCGCATTGGCGAAGTCCAGCCCGATCTGCGGCTTGGCCTGGATCTGGTTGATGCCTTCGATCTGGTACTCGACCGGATCTTCGACGGTGATGATCTTGACGTCGGCGGTATTGAGCTGGCTCAACGCCGTATACAGCGTGGTGGTCTTGCCCGAACCGGTCGGCCCGGTGACCAGCAGGATGCCGTGCGGCTGCTCGAGCACCTTGCGGAATGCCGGCAGGAATTCATCGGTGAAGCCGAGGCGATGGAAGTCGAACACCACGGTCTCGCGGTCCAGCAGGCGCATCACCACGCTTTCGCCATGCGCGGTCGGCACGGTGCTGACGCGCAGGTCCAGCTCCTTGCCCTGCACGCGCAGCATGATGCGGCCATCCTGCGGCAGGCGACGTTCTGCGATGTTCAGACGCGCCATGATCTTGATGCGGCTGATCACCGCAGCGGTGAGGTTGGACGGCGGGCTTTCCCCGTCGATCAGCACGCCGTCGACGCGGTAGCGCACCTTCAGGCGCGTTTCGAAGGGTTCGACGTGGATGTCCGAGGCGCGCAGTTCCACCGCACGCTGGATGACCAGGTTCACCAGCCGGATCACCGGTGCTTCGGAGGCGAGGTCACGCAGGTGTTCGATGTCATCCACCGCCGCCCCTTCGCCATCTGCGGTTTCAACGATCGCGCCCATGGCGCTGCGGCCCTGGCCGAACCAGCGCTCGATCTGGTCGTCGATCTCCGAACGCTGGCCCACCCGCGGGTGCACGTCCACGCCCATGGCCAGGCTGATGGCCTGGCAGGGATACGGATCATGCACGTCGGCCTGCCACAGCAGCAGGCCCTGTTCATCCAGCGAAACCGGACAGACGTGGAACTGTTTGAGGAAGCGCAGCGTCACCGGCAAGGCGTCGACCAGCGACGACGGGGGTGTTTCCGGCATCTGCCGTGCCTCCAGCAACGGCACCCCGAGCACCTCGGCACTGACCTGCGCCTGGTCGCGTTCGGACACCAGACCCAGGCGGACCAGCAGCGACAGCAGGCTGCCACCGGATTCGGCATGCAGGGTGCGGGCGCGGACCAGATCGGCATCCTTCAACCGTCCGCGCAGGAGCAGCGCGTCGATCAGCGACGTTTCGATGGTGTCCACGTTGACCTGGTCGGCTACTGCGTTCACAAAGTGCCTCGCCTGCAATCGTCCAGACTTTAGCAGTTCGCCATCGGTCACAGCCGTTCAGCGCGGGAAAATCTCGATTGCGTCAAATAAAAAGGCCCGCCAGCAAGCTGGCGGGCCGTCCAGGTCAACGTGATGACTTACTGCGTGGCGAGCAGCGAAACACCGGAGAACGCCGCGTCACCGGCCAGCTTCACGTAGTAGGTGCCAGCCACCGGCGCAGTGATGCGCACGGTTTCGGCATTGCCTGCACGTGTCGACTTGGCGGTGTACACCACGGTCGAGGTGCCGGTGTCCGCGCCCACGTGCAGCGACACATTGCCGGTGCCGCCGTAGGTGACGAAGCTGACCGGCTTGCCGGCCGTGGCGACGAAGCTGTACAGCTTCTCGCTGCCGCTGGCGCCGGCGATGCCGGCCACGGCGACCTTGTTGGTCAGCGGAGTGGCAGGCGGTGCGCAGTTTTCGGTGCACGGCTCCTTCAATGCTTCATCCAGGGCCGCCTTTGCATCGACGATGCCGGTACCGATCGGCGTACCGGCCGGGATGGTGACCGGGAACGCACGCGCGGTCTGCTTGAGCAGCGTCTCCATCTCTGCCGGGGTCAGCGGATCGCGATCCGCAGCGGCCAGCGCGCCCTGCACAAGGGCAGCCACGCCGGCCACATGCGGCGAAGCCATCGAGGTGCCGGCCATGCCCATGTAGCTGTAGGCACCGGAGGTCGGGGTGGTGGTGCCGTTGTAACCGGCCTGCCACACGTAGCCGCCCGGGTTGCCATCGACACCGCCACCGCCGCCCGGTCCGGACAGGTCGACGACCGTACCGAAGTTGGAATAGGAGGCGATGCCGCCGGTGATGCGGCTCGCACCGACCGCGATCACGTTGCTGCAGCTGGCCGGGCGGAAGTTGGCCGCATTGGAGGCCGAATTGCCGGCCGCGACCACCACGAGGGTGCCGCGCGATACTGCGCCATTGATCGCATCCTGGTACAGCGGATCACAGGCCGAGCCGCCACCCAGGCTCATGTTGATGATGTCGGCCGGGGTCGTATTGGCCGCAACGCCAGCGACGGTGCCGCCTGATGCCCAGGTGATCGCATCGGCGATGTCGGACAGGTAGCCACCGCACTTGCCCAGCACGCGCACCGGCAGCACGCTGGCCTTGTGCGCCACGCCGGCCATGCCGAGCGCGTTGTTGGTCGCCTCGGCGATGGTGCCTGCCACGTGCGTGCCGTGCCACGAGCTGTCTTCGGCCAGCGAGCCGTCGTAGCATTCATTGTCGTTCTCGACCCAGTCGCCCATGTCCAGCGCACCGGGGACGCGCTCGTCGGTCGCACGACGCGACGTTTCCGCATCACTGATGAAATCGTAGCCGGGCAGCAGCGCGCCGCTGGCAAAGTCCGGGTGCTGCGGCAGGATGCCGGTGTCCAGCACCGCCACCACCACGCCTTCGCCGGCCCCCACATCCCACGCAGCCGGTGCATTGATGCCACCGGTGGCGCTGTTCAGATGCCACTGGTACTGCGCGTAGTACGGATCGTTCGGCACCAGGGCCGGCGTTGCGTCAGCCTGTACGACGGCGCGCGCGCGCGCCGGCGTGCCGGCGTCGATGGCATACATGCGTGCGTCCGGCACGGCGTACTGTACGGCCGGGTCGGCGCGCAGTTCCGCCAGCACCTTGTCCAGGTCGGCACCGGCCAGGCGGGATTTCAGGCGGATCAGGTCGGCTCCCACGCCGAGCCGGCGGGCGAGCTGCGGACTGAACGCGGCAGCGCGGGCGCTGGCGGTCCCGCGGTTGCCGGACAACGTGGCACGCGACAGCGCACCATTGACGACCGCCACCTTGGCTGCGCTGCTGCTCGCCGCGCTGCTGCCGGCCTTGTACTTGACGATGATGCCGTTCGCCGCCTGCTGCTGCGCGGTGGGGACCTGCTGCGGCGCACTGACCTTCAGGTCGGCGGCCTGGGCCATGCCCGCGCCTGCGGTCAGCGACAGTACGGCAGCGGCGAGTACGTTGATGCGAAGGTTCTGCTTGTTGATCACGTCGAAATCCTCTTCTGGGTCGATGGTGGAACCAAACCTGCGGCCTTACTCCCTGCAACTACCCCTGGCTGGCCTCGCCAGGGTTGCCGTGACCCGCCCCCTCAGGCTTCACTGGCCAGCGGCGACCGGACGGTCGCCGCGTTGTTTCTGCGCTCGGCCAGGCGTTACCAGCCGAAGCCGGCACCGACGCCTACCGAGCTGTCATCACTGCTGAACGCGCCGCCGAAGGTCACCGTTGCGCGGTCGCTGACCGCACGCTGGTAGCCCAGTGACAAAGCCGACTCGCCGCCCTGGAAGCCGACACCGACGCCGACCCGGTTCTGGGTGCGCACACCGGCCGCACTGGTGGCCATGTTGAGCATCGCCGCGCTCATCGCGCCCTGCTGGTCGATGCGGCGGTCCATGTTGCGCAGCTTGCCGTCGACATCGCCCTTGAACACGTCGAAGCTGTCGGCAACCGACTTGACGCGCGAATCGGTGTAGCTGTTGGCCGAGGCCACGCCACTGTCCAGCTGGCCCTTGTTGACCGCGTCGGTGGCCTGGGTACCGGCGGCGACGTTGGTCACCTGGCGTTCGTTGCCAACGCTGCCGACCGACACCGAGTTGGCGCGGTCTGCGACCGAGCCCTGGCCCAGTGCCACCGAATTGTCCGCCGAGGCCGTTGCCCCCAGGCCGATCGCCGTGGCGCCTGCACCACTGGCGAGCGCGCCCTGGCCCACCACCGCCTGCGCACTGACGTCCGCGCTCGGGGTGGCGACCGGCAATGTGCCGCCGGCGGCCGTGGACGGGCCGCTGCCACCGGCGGCCGGCGACGGTGCGGTGCTGACCGGCGTACCCGAAGCCAGGCTCTGGCCCAGGTTGGAAACCCGGCTGTCCAGCGCGGTCAAGGCGTCGCCGACGTTGTTGTAGGTGCTGCCCTGGATGATGTAGTTCGGCGCGACGAACACGCCCTGCAGGCCGACGCTGGCGCCACCGCCCAGCATGCTGGCCGCATTGGCCAGCGACTGGAACAGCTGGCCACCGTTGACCGCCTGGCGGCTGTCGCCGCTGATGCTGCCGGCGGCGATGTTGTCCACCACCGTGCCCTGGGCCCCGCCGAAGGTCAGCTTGCCGTGCTCGGAGTCATCGTAGGCCAGGGTGTTTGCCTGGGTGGTCTGCAGCCCGCCGATGCGGTTGTCGATATCGCTGACCTTGGTTTCCACCGCACCCACGCGCTGGTTGGTGGTGCTCAGCTGCGAACCGGTCACCGCATCGCTGCTGTCGGCGGTCAGGCGACCATCGGCCACGTTGACGATGCGACGGGTCGCCGGTGCACTGGCTCCGTTGCCGCCGCCGACCGACACCACGTTCGCTTCCAGCGCCTGAGAACCGGCACCGAGTGCGACGCTGCGTGCGCCGCTGGCGAGCGCGTCACCGCCAAGGGCGAGCGAGCCGGAACCGGAGGCCACGGCCGAGTTGCCGACCGCGGTGGCGTTGAAGGCGCTGGCCTGCGAGAGGCCGCCGACTGCCGTGCTGAAGTCGCCGCTGGCGTCGGCACGGAAGCCGAGGCTGGCGGCCACGCTGCCGTTGGCGCTGCTCTCCGCACCGACGGCCGTCGCCGCATCGCCGGCGGCGCTGCTGAAGTAGCCCACTGCCACCGACTCCACGCCCGATGCTTCGGACAAGGCGCCAGCAGCGGTGCTGCCGGTGCCACTGGCCACGCTGGCGGCACCGAACGCCGAGCTGGTTTCAGCCGATGCCACGCTCTCTGCACCGTTGGCGGTAGCGTACTCGGCCGATGCGGCCGCGTTGGCACCGCTGGCGGTGGCATTCGCTGCTGCCGCCAGGGCATTGAAGCCGACTGCCGAGGCATTGGCACCCACCGAGGTCGCGCCACTGCCCAGCGCGATCGCACCGTCCCCCAGCGCATTGCTGGCTTCGCCTGCCGCCAGCGCATTCTCGCCGTCCACCAGCGCACCGGCGTCACTGTCTTCGCTGCCGCTGGCGGCGAAGTACTTGCTGGCCGTTGCACCGGCCGCGGCGACGGCTTCCAGCTGGGCCAGGTTCACCGCATCGGTGGCCTCGCTGCCGGCGGCCACGTTGGTGATCTGCCGGGTGGCGCCACCGCCACCGACCGACACGCTGTTGTCGCGGTCGGCGATGGAGTCTGCACCCAGCGCGACGCTGTTGAGCCCTGCGGATATCGCCGCATTGCCGATCGCGGTGCTGTTGACCCCGGACGCCCATGCGCCGCCACCGACTGCGGTGGAGTAGTTGCCCGATGCCTCGGTGGCGTACAGCCCACCGAGCGCGCCACCGACGGCCACGCTGTTGGTGCCACTGGCGATGCTGGCCTGGCCGGCCGCCGTGCTGTACGCACCGCTGGCCACCGAGTCCCCGCCGAGCGCCACCGAGTTCGCGCCCGATGCATCGGCGAAGCTGCCCAGCGCCGTGGCGTTGAACGCCGACGCCTGCGCGTAACCGCCCACCGCCGTGCTGTAGCCGGCGGTCGCTTCAGCGGCGAAGCCGAAGCTGGCGGCGGTCGTGCCGATGGCGACCGCTTCGGAACCCACTGCGGTGGCACCGCTGCCATCGGCGGTGCTGAAGTAACCTACGGCGACGGCTTCTTCGCCGCTGGCTTCAGCCAGTACGCCGCTGGCGGTGCTGCCGGCGCCGGTGGCCATGCTGCCAGCGCCGAAAGCGGCGCTCATTTCACCCGACGCCAGGCTCTCTGCGCCATTGGCCGTGGCGTACTCGCCGGATGCCACGGCGTTGGCGCCGCTGGCGATGGCGTTGGCCGCCGTGGCCTGTGCGTTGAAGCCGCTGGCGCTGGCATTTTCACCCGAGGCCAAGGCATTGAAACCCACCGCGGCGGCATTGCTGCCGATCGCTGTCGCGCCGCTGCCTAGTGCAACGGCGCCATCGCCGATGGCATTGCTGGCCTCGCCCGCGGCCAAGGCGTTTTCGCCTTCGACGAAAGCACCCGCATCGCTGTCTGCGCTGCCGCTGGCCTGGAAATACCTGCTGGTGGTTTCGCCTGCTGCCGCCACGGCTTCCAGCTGGTCCAGGTTCACCGCGTCGGTACCCTGGGTACCCGCTGCCACGTTGGTGACCTGGCGCTCGCTGCCGGCACTGCCGACCGAGACACTGCGTTCGCGATCAGCGATCGAACCTGCACCCAGCGCCACGCTGTTGTCACCGGCGGCGCTGCTGCCCGCACCGACCGCGATGGCACTCTCGCCCAGCGCTTCGGAATTGGTGCCGATGGAGATGCTGTTAATGGTGTTGCCGAGCGCCTGGTAACCCAGGGCGACGCTGTAGTCACCGTAGCCGAATGCACCGCGGCCGACCGCCGTGGAGCTGGCACCATCGGCCCAGCTGTTGTAACCGATGGAGGTCGACCCGCTGCCGCTGGCCCAAGCCGCCGGACCAAACGCGGAGGCATTGGTCGCCGTCGCCCATGCGCTGGAACCGAACGCCGTTGCACCTGCCGCGGTGGCGAAGCTGTAGCCACCTACGGCCGTGCTTTCATCGCTGCTGGCCCACGCGCTGTCACCGATCGCCACGCTGTAGCCGCCGGTTGCGCGCGCTTTGTTGCCGCCGGCGAAGCTGTTGTCGCCGGTGGCCTGTGCACCGGAGCCGAAGGCATTGCTGACCAGGCCGGTAGCCTGCGCCGCGTTGCCCACCGCAGTGGAACCCGCGCTGGCGCTGGTGCCGGTCAGCACCGCGGTTCCGTCGTCGTTGAAGATCGGCGAGTTGTATTCGTCATACGCCTGGCCGAGGCCACCGATGGCCACCGCACCTTCGCCGCCAGCACTGGTGTTGCGGCCGACCGCTACGCTGTCGTTACCGACGGCAGCAGCACCTGCGCCCTGTGCGACGGCGCCGTCACCGATGGCGTTGCTGGCCGAACCGGCCGCCAACGCCCCTTCACCTTCGGCCCATGCACCGATGTCGGTGCCGGTTTCCGGCTGTGCCTGGAAGTACTTGCTGGTGTTCTCCGCACCTGCGGCGACCGCATTGAGCTGGTCCAGGTTGACCGCGTCGGTGCCTTCGGTACCGGCGGCCACGTTGGTGATCTGCCGCTGCAGGTCGGTGTTGCCGACCGACACGCTGTCCGCGCGGGTGGCGATGGAGTCGGCACCCAGCGCCACGCTGTTGTCACCGCGTGACTCGGCCGCATTGCCGAGCGCGGTGCTGTTGGCACCCGGTGACCAGGCACCGCCACCGACGGCGGTGGAGAAATTGCCGGAGGCTTCGGTGGCGAGCAGGCCGAACAGCGCCCCACCGACGGCCACGCTGTTGGTGCCACTGGCGATGCTGGCCTGGCCGGTTGCGGTGCTGTAGCCGCCACTGGCCACCGAATCGGCGCCCACGGCAACCGAGCTGTTGCCCGTGGCTGCGCTGCCGGTACCCATGGCGGTGGAGAAATCACCGGTGGCGTTGGACACCGCGCCGAACGCGGATGCCTGCGCGCCGCTGGCATAGGCCCCCACACCGTACGACGAGGCAGCGAAGCCGCTGGCTTCGGCACTGGCACCAACGGCGGTGCCGCCCACGCCGGCACTGGTCGCGCCGGTATCCACCGGCACCCCGCCGTTGGTGATCAGCGGGTCGCCATTGGCGTCCACTGCCGCACCGCCAACGGCCACGCTGCCCGGGCCGTTGGCCTGGGCGTTGTTGCCGAAGGCGGCACTGTTCTGGCCGCTGGCCAGCGCGTTGAAGCCGACTGCCGTCGCATTGCTGGCGACGGCGGTCGCGCCGCTGCCGAGCGCGGTGCTGCCGTCGGCCAGCGCATTGGACGCCTCGCCGATGGCGGTGGCGTTGGCGCCGGCCGCGAACGCGCCGGCGTCGCTGTCTTCGCTGCCGGTGGCCTGGAAGTACTTGGCGGTGGTGTCGGCTACTGCAGCCACTGCGTCCAACTGTTCGAGATTCACCGCATCGGTGGCCTCGGTACCGGCCGCTACATCTGTGATCTGGCGCTCGTTGCCGACGCTGCCGACCGCGACCGAATTGGCGCGCACTGCCTCGGAGTTGGCGCCCAGCGCCACGCTGTTGGCCCCCCGTGCCGTGCTGTAGAAGCCGACCGCTGTGCTGTCTTCGCCGCTGGCCCAGCTCTGCGCGCCGAGCGCGCTGGCGCGGTCGCCGGGGGCGTAGGCGAAGTAACCAACAGCAGTGGCCTGCTCGCCGGATGCTTCGCTCAGCGTGCCGCTGGCCAGGCTGAGGTCACCGCTGGCGATGGCACCGGCGCCCACGGCCGTGGCCGATTCGCCGCTGGCCTGGGTCTGCACGAAGTAGCCCAGGCCCGGGATCAGGTCCGCCGGTCCGCCGATGGCCACGCTGCTGGTGCCGGTGGCGACCGATTCGGTGCCGATGGCGGTGGAGTAATCGCCGATCGCATTGGACACCGCACCGAAAGCGGAGGACTGCGCGCCGCCGGCGTAGGCACCCAGGCCGTACGAAGACGACGCAAAACCGCTTGCCTCGGCGCTGGCGCCGACCGCAGTGGCGCCCACGCCGGCGCTGGTGGCGCCGGTATCCACCGGCACGCCGCCGTTGGTGATCAGCGGGTTGCCATCGGCGTCCACTGCCGCACCACCGACCGCCACGCTGCCCGGGCCGTTGGCCTGGGCGTTGTTGCCGAAGGCGGCGCTGTTCTGGCCGCTGGCCAGCGCGTTGAAACCGACCGCCGTCGCATTGCTGGCCACGGCGGCAGCACCGCTGCCGAGGGCCGTGCTGCCATCGGCCAGCGCATTGGACGCTTCACCGATGGCGGTGGCATTGGCACCGGCGGCGAAGGCGCCGGCATCGCT
The DNA here is from genome assembly GCF_002836635.1 of Stenotrophomonas sp. Bg11-02. NCBI lineage: Bacteria > Pseudomonadati > Pseudomonadota > Gammaproteobacteria > Lysobacterales > Lysobacteraceae > Stenotrophomonas > Stenotrophomonas sp. Bg11-02. Next base: position 29,148 of record NZ_PJAY01000062.1, on the reverse strand, counting down.
ATCGTCGCTGCCGGTGGCCTGGAAATACTTCGCCGTGGTGTCGGCGACGGCAGCCACTTCGTCCAGCTGGGCCACGTTGACCGCATCGGTGTCGGCCGTGCCGGCCTTCACGTTGGTGATCTGGCGTTCGCTGCCGGCGCTGCCGACCGACACGCTGTCGGCGCGGGTGGCGATGGAATCCGCGCCCAGCGCCACGCTGTTGCTGGCCGATGCCACGCTGCCTGCACCGAGTGCGGTGCTGCCGGTCGCGGTGGCCTGCGCGCCGCCACCGAAGGCGGACGCAAGCGATTTGCCGGCGATGGCGTCGGCGCCGATGGCCACGGCGTACAGGCCGGTGGCGGTGCTGCTGTCACCCACGGCAACCGCGGTCGCACCGGAAACCACTGCGTTGCCGGTCACCGCGCATTGCGCCAGCGAGCCGTCCGCCAGGGTGCACTCTTCGGTGCCACCGACTGCAACGGACTGGGCCAAGGCCGACGGCATGGCCGCTCCCCATCCCAAGGCCATCGCCAACGAGGCGCCCACCAGGATCGGACCACTGCCTCGGCGGCGTTTGTCGATGACGTTGCCGGGCTGGTCGGAAGAGGCCAGTTCCGAGGCCACGACCAGCTGTCCGAGTGCTTTGTTCCAGACCTTGCGATAAATCCGATTCATCTGCGTACGACTCCTGGTTGGACTGGTTTTCGGGCAAAGCAACGCCACCGCCGGGCCCGATGGCCCAACGTCCCCTGAGGGCGTTTGTTCGCGTGATTTACTGCAGTTGCCGAACGGCGCGCAGTGCAACGTGAAGCGGTGCGTGCGGTCCGGCGGGTGTGGCTGACTGAATGTTTCCAGAACGAGCTAAAGGTTTAACGTGAACTTTTCTCAACGTCAATAGCTTGACGAAGAAAAAAGAAATGACGTGACTGCCTTCTCGGTTCAGTGCATTCATGTGAAGAAGGCGGCCTGCTTCCATGGGGCGCAAGGCTGCCCGTTCAGTCACCCATCGGCGCCCAACGTCGTCCATTGGGCGCGCCGCAAGAAAAAACCCGCCGGCTGCCCGGCGGGTTCTCAGTACGCCTGCGAATTGGCGCTCTGCATCACTGAACGGGGTTCAGCCGCACCATGCGCGGGCGTTGCGGAACATCCGCAGCCAGGGCGAGTCGCCCTGCCATTCAGCAGGTGCCCAGCTCAGGTTGAGCGCACGTGGCGTGCGTTCCGGATGCGGCATCATGATCGTGACCCGGCCATCGGTACTGGTCAGGCCGGTGATGCCCTCAGGGGACCCGTTCGGGTTCAGCGGATACTGGCCGGCCACGTTGCCGTCGCCGTCGATATAGCGCAGTGACACCCGTGCCGCGGCCTGGTCCACGGCGGTGTCGAACACCGCGCGGCCTTCCCCGTGCGCCACCGCCACCGGCAGCCGCGAACCGGCCATCCCGCGCAGCAGGATCGAAGGTGATTCCACCACTTCCAGCAGCGCGGTGCGGGCTTCGAACTGCTCGCTGGCATTGCGGCGGAACTGCGGCCAGTGCTCGGCACCCGGGATGATCGACTTGAGCTGGCTGATCATCTGGCAACCGTTGCAGACGCCGAGCGAGAAACTGTCTTCGCGCGCGAAGAACGCCGCGAACGCATCACGCAGCGCGTTGCGCTCCAGGATCGAGGTCGCCCAGCCACGCCCGGCACCGAGCACGTCGCCGTAGCTGAAGCCACCGCAGGCGGCCAGCCCAGTGAAATCGCGCAGGTCCACGCGGCCTTCGATCAGGTCGCTCATGTGCACATCGAACGCACTGAAGCCGGCACGTTCAAAGGCGTTCGCCATTTCAATCTGGCCGTTGACGCCCTGCTCGCGGAGGATCGCGACCTTCGGCCGGATGCCGGTGTTGATGAACGGCGCACCGATGTCCTCATCCAGGTCGAAGCCCAGCTTCGGCTTCAGGCCCGGCGCATTGAACGCACGTGCCACCTCGCGCTCCTGGTCGGCGGTCTCAGGGTTGTCACGCAGTTTCTGCATGGCATGGGTGACCGACCACCAGGCATCGAACAGCGCTTCCCAGCGCCACTCGACCACGTTTTCGCCGTGCAGCGATACACGCACCACCGGTGCGGTGGTCGGCCGCGCGATGCGCTGCGCGCACTCGGTCAGGGCGTGTCGTTCCACCAGGTCGGCGAACGCCGCCCGGTCTTCGCGCGCGACCTGCACCACCGCGCCCAGCTCTTCGTTGAACAGGCTGCGGAACGGATCATCGCCCCAGGCATCGAGCAGGATGTCCAGGCCCATCCGCGAGGCAAACGCCATCTCGCACAGTGCGGCAAACGCGCCGCCGTCGCTGCGGTCGTGGTAGGCCATCAGCAGGCCGTCACGGCGCGCATCGCGGATCAGTTCGAAGAATGCGCGCAGCCGCTGCGGATCATCCAGGTCCGGCGCGGTGCCACCGAAGGCCGGCAGGCCACCGTGGTCGGCGTGCACCTGGGCCAGGATCGAACCGCCCATGCGCTGCTTGCCGGCACCCAGGCCGATCAGCCACAGCTCGCTGTCCAGGTCCCGCTGCAGCAGCGGGGTCAGCTGCTGGCGCACGTCCAGCACCGGGGCGAAGGCGGTGATCACCAGCGACACCGGCGACACACTCTTGTGCGCCTCGCCTGCGTCATGCCATTGCGCCTGCATCGACAGCGAATCCTTGCCAACCGGAATGCTGATGTCCAGCTGCGGGCACAGCTGCATGCCCACCGCCTTGACCGCGTCGTACAGCAGCGCGTCTTCGCCCTCATGGCCGGCCGCGGCCATCCAGTTCGCCGACAGCTTCACCTCATCCAGCGCATCCACCGGGGCGGCACACAGGTTGGTGATCGCCTCGCCGACAGCCATGCGGGCCGATGCGGCGGCGTCCAGCAGGGCCAACGGGGTGCGTTCGCCCAGTGACATCGCCTCGCCGACCACGCCATCGAAGCCGGTCAAGGTGATCGCCACGTCCGATACCGGTACCTGCCACGGCCCGATCATCTGCTCGCGCGCGGTCAGGCCACCGACACTGCGATCGCCGATGGTGACCAGGAAATTCTTCGCCGCCACCGTCGGGTGCGCCAGTACCCGCAGGCCGGCTTCATGCAGGTCCAGGCCGCTGGTCTTCAACGCCGGCCAGCGCGGCGCCGGCGGGTGGCTGGTATCACGATGCATCTTCGGCGGCTTGCCGAACAGCACGTCCATCGGCAGGTCGATCGGAGCGTCGGCCGGGATGTTGCCCGGCGTCGCACCGTAAGCCACCACCAGGTGTTCTTCGGTGGTCGCCACGCCCACGGCGGCGAACGGGCAGCGCTCGCGCGCGCACAGCGCGGCGAATTCGGCCAGCCGTTCCTGGGCCACGCCCAGCACGTAGCGTTCCTGCGATTCGTTGCACCACAGCTGCATCGGCGACAGCGAGGGATCATCGCTGGGCACCTTGCCCAGGTCGATCACCCCGCCCACGCCGGAATCGTGCAGCAGCTCCGGGATGGCATTGGACAGGCCGCCGGCACCAACGTCATGGAAGAACTTGATCGGGTTGTCCAGCCCCATGCCGACGCAGCGGTCGATCACTTCCTGGCAGCGACGCTCCATTTCCGGGTTGTCGCGCTGCACGCTGGCGAAATCGAGGTCTTCGGCACTTTCGCCGGAGGCCACCGACGAGGCGGCACCGCCGCCCAGGCCGATCAGCATCGCCGGGCCGCCCAGCACGATCACCGCATCGCCGGCCTGCAATGGAATCTTGTCGACCTGCACCCGATCGATGGCGCCCAGGCCGCCGGCCAGCATGATCGGCTTGTCGTAGGCGCGGGTGATGCCGCCCTCGGCCAACTCGAAGGTGCGGAAGTAACCGAGCAGGTTCGGCCGGCCGAATTCGTTGTTGAACGCGGCACCGCCGAGCGGGCCGTCGAGCATGATGTCCAGCGCCGGGGCCATGCGCGGGTTCAGCGCGCGCGGCGCCTCCCACGGCTGCGGCAGGGTCGGGATGCGCAGGTGCGACACCGAGAAACCGGTCAGGCCGGCCTTCGGCTTGCCGCCGCGGCCGGTCGCGCCTTCGTCGCGGATCTCACCGCCGGCACCGGTCGCCGCGCCCGGGAACGGAGCGATCGCGGTCGGGTGATTGTGGGTTTCCACCTTGATCTGGAACGCGCTGGGCAGCACCGCTTCGCTGCGGTACTCGCCGCTGGCCGGATCCGGACGATAACGCGCGGCCGGATGGCCCTCGATCACCGCAGCGTTGTCGCTGTAAGCGCTGAGCGTGTGCTGCGGGGTCTGCTGGTGGGTGTTCTTGATCATCCGGAACAGCGAACGATCCTGCTCGTGGCCGTCGATGGTCCAGCTGGCGTTGAATATCTTGTGCCGGCAGTGCTCGGAGTTCGCCTGCGCGAACATCATCAGCTCCACGTCAGACGGTTTGCGCCCGAGCTGGCCGAAGCGCTCGCGCAGGTAGTCGATCTCGTCCTGCGCCATGGCCAGGCCGAGGCGCTGGTTGGCGCCTTCCAGGTCATCCAGTGCCACACGTTCCAGTTCGCCGCGCGCCGGGGTGGAGAACAGCGTGCTGCCCTGCTCCACCGTCTGCAGTACCGACTGCGTCATCGGGTCATGCAGCGCCTTCACCAACGCCTGCTGCACCGCCGCGTCGGTCGGCCAGCCCAGCACATCGATGCGCAGGCCGCGTTCCACCCGGCTGACCGGCTGGCCCGCACCGCGTACCAGTTCGGTGGCCTTGCTGGACCACGGCGAAAGGGTACCCAGGCGCGGCACCACGAAGCGCTGGGTGGCGCCTTCGGCCACCGGCTCGGCCCGTTCGCGCGCCTCCAGGATCCGGCACAGCGTGGCGGTATCGGCCACGCCCTGCCCGTCGGGCTGGATGAAGTAGACCTGCCAGGCTCCGCTGATGCGCAGATCGGCGGCAATGGACTGCAGGCGGGATTCGAGACGTTCGCGGCGGAACGCCGACAGGGCGGGCGCGCCCTCGAGGACCATCATGTCCGGGGAACCGTGGTTGGGAAACGGGCCCGATAGTGTACCGGAAGCGGCGCGGCGGGCCCGGATGGCCGATTACTGGAGGCCGCTGCGCGGACCACGCGCGAAGGTGATCGCCCCTTTCCCGACAGGCACGCTGCCATGCTTCCTGCTTCCGCGACCACTCTGTCCACTACACCCGGACGCCTGTCCTCGACCGCCCTGCTGCGGCAAGGCCTGCGCCAGATCAGCGCGGCCGGGCTGGCCCCCGCCCCCGTGCCCCGGCATGTCGTCAACTGCCGGCCGGGCCGGATCGCCAATCACCAGCTGGACCTGGGTGGGCTTCGCGCCGTGCGTGAAAACGCCATGCGCTTCTGGCAAGGGCAGCCGGACCCGCTCAGCCTGGTACGCCCCGCACCCTCGCCGCAGCGACCGCAAGCGCACCCTCAACCGCCCCGGCCGCTGTACGGCGCCCTCCCGTTGCCTCCGTCGCGTGTATTCGCGCTGGCCCGCTGCGGCCCTTGGCAGAGGCCGCAGGTGTCGGCTCCGCCGAGGATCGTCGAGGCCGTGCGCAAGCGCTTCGAGCCCAGCCTGGATCTGGAGAGCTGGTTGTGCGAACAGCAGATCGTGGTGCGCCGCGAGGAGCATCATCCGCTGGGCCTGCTCAGCCTGCAGGGACTGCCGCTGTTGGAGCGCAATACAAGCCACGGCAGCGAGCCCTGGCCCAGCCGCACCAGCACCAGCGTTGTGCGTGGCACGGTGGCGCGCGCGGTCGCGCTGAAGCAGGCGCGGGATGCCGCGGCCGGGGGTGAATCCAGTGCGTGGAAGTCCATTACGGGTCCGTTGCACGGCATGCCCGGCTCACCCGACAGCGGCCTGTCACTGTGCGCTTCCGATGGGGAGGACCTGGCCGCAGAGGCCGTTGCCTGCGCACGGCAGATGGCCGCGCGGCGCCGCGACTGCCCGGACATGCAACGCCTTGACGACCTGCTGCGTGGCCTGATCCCGAGGCCATCGGTGCACTGCCCCCATCCCCCGCACAGCTATCCCACGCGCCCGCAGAAAAGCGAACTGCATCCCTACGGCATCCATCGGAAGCTGGTCGGTGCCGCGATGGCCGGACATGACCGTGGCGAGCCAGCAGCTGCGCGATTTCCGACAGCGTCCCGGCGCGGTGGCGGCCAAGCTGGCGCCACCTTCCCTTTGCAGGCGAAAGCCCCATGATCCGCGTCGTCTACAGCCCTCCCCCCATGCACTGCGCGATTGCACCCTTGCCGCGTACCGTACAGGCCAGCGCAGCCGTGCAGGCCGCATCGCCGGCGCAGCGCACCCCCCTGGTGCCCCACCGATTGGTCAACTACGCGCAAGGCATGCGGGCCTGGGGGCCGAAATCGTCTTCGTTTCTCATCCCTGCGCAGCAGGTCGCTGCTGAGCAGAGCGCGCGGCCAACCCTGCCCGCCAGCACGCGCAAACTGTGCGCATTCACCGACCTCACCCTGAAGAACGGCAAGTTCGATCCCGACCAAGCGCTCACCTCCATCAGGCGTAACGCCGGCCCCGGCCTGCGCACCGCCATGGAGCGTCCGGCCGGCGACGCCGCGCGTGCGTCGTTGCCGCGATCGACCTTTGGCGTGCTGGTCGCAGCCGCCACCGGGGCGGCAGGAAACGAGGCGCAACCTGCGAAAGCGGTGGTGCCGGCCGGCGCGCCAACCGCGTCGCAGCCGGTCAGCAGGCCGGGGGAAGGAGCAGGCGATCGCGCGTTGGACAGGATCGCCACGATCAGGTTGAAGTGGCAGAGCGGGCACTACGCAGCACAGGCAAACGCGACCGCTGCCACGCGGACCGCGGACGTCGCCGTGCAGGGCATCAGCACAGAAATCGCCCAGGCGCGAAACGCCGACGGCTGAAGCCTGCCGCACGCCTCTCCTTTTCGGAATCCGCCCGCCGTGCCTGCAACCACCTCTCCCGATAACCTGTCGGCGCCGCGCGTTACGTCGCTACCCGTAACGGTAACCTCGCCGGCCATACGTCGCCCGCGTTCAAGTGGCCATTTCGGATTCCCGGTGGCCACTATCCGCAACGGCGCAGAACCCACCGCACAGCCGCCACGCAACGGCGAGCTTCTCACCGGCATGCGGGATCCCGCGTTCCTCGCTTTCAGCCAGGCTGCAACGGCGCCTGTGCATGCGCCCATCAGCAGACACGCCTTCGAGCTGCTTGCCCAGGAACTTGGCATCCAGCCGGCCAGCGTGTCGCTGGATACATTGCGCGACATTCGCGATGCCGTTCGCATGCCTGGTCCGGGCTGTCCCCGGTTGGCACAGCTCACCGATCAGCAACGAGATCTGCTCTGCGTCGGCCTCTCCCTGGAGCTGCTCCAGCAACCGCGTGTGTGGAACGAAGGCGCTGGCGACCTGGTTCCGTTCATCGTTGACAGCGCGGACTGGCCCGAAGGCCGCGCGCTGCGCATCGTGGATGCCGACAATGACGCGATCCATCTTTACCGCCCCGGGCAACCCGAGGCATATCATTACCCGGGCGGCGGGGAGTTGCCCGAGGTAGAGGACGACGAGATCATCCTGCTGCGCCACGACCGTCATTTCAGCCTGCTGCGGCGCGACCGGGATGCGGTCGTCGATGACGTCGCGGCCGATGGCGACTGCTTCTTCAGCTGCCTGTCCAAGGCACTGGACAGCCCCGACATGGCGGCGTCGAACCTGGCCCTGCGCCAACAGCTCGCGGAGCATCTCTGGACCCGACAGGATGCGTTGCAGCTCCTGACCGCCGTTGAGGGTCCGCTGACCGAGCAGCGCACCATCGGCTCGGTCGCGCCGGACGACTACATGTTCGAGAAAGACGACCTCCTTGCCACGGATGTTTACGCTCCGCAGGCTCTGTCTTCGATCCATGAACCAACGGTCAACGATCTGGTGGAGTCAGTGGCCGGGATGCTGGATGCCGTTGATACGACACTGCAGCATCGGATCCGGGCCGCACTTAAGACGGCCTGGAAACACTACGTCGAAAGAATCGAACAGGTACTCACCGACAATCCCGCGGGGCTTGATGAAGCCGAACTCTTTACCAGGGACGCGGAGATCAAACAGGGCGTGATCAAGGAGATGCTTGACACGTTGACAGGCATCCGCGCGAGTGAATTGCTGGACAAGCACGAGCAGCGCGTCACCGAGGACATCAATGCCTGTTGGGACATCGTCCGCGTGGCAAATGCTGCAGACCTGACACGGCGTGAATCGGCGCGACCTCACCGGGAGACTTTCCGCCTGTAATCCTCGCGAATGTAGGCGTAACCACCTTCACACACAAACAGGGAACCAGATCACGGTTTGCGGTGTGCATTGATGACAACGTTGTCGTCACCGACCACCCCAGGGTGGCGGTGTCGTCCGCTCCCCTCCGCCGCCTGCCTGCGGCGCGCGGACCTGCGTCACGCGCGGCGTCATCGTGACCCGCGCGAAAATCTGATTCGATCGGAGATATCCCATGCATGACCCGATTGCACGCAGTGCCGCTCGTCCCGCCCGCTCGTTCCCGCACCGCCCCGGGTGGCTTCTTGCCCTGGCCATCAGTGGCGCCCTGCCTGGGCTGGCGCAAGCCGCCAACTGCGCGGGCGTGGGCCAATGGGACCAAGCCAAGATCTACCGCGCCGGCGACACCCTGCAGAAAGGCGGGGTGCTGTACCAGGCCAAACAGGACATCTGGAATGCCCCGCCGGACCACCCCGCCGGCGCCCCGTACTACACCAACCTCGGCGCCTGCGACGGCAGCGGCAGCAACCAGCCGCCGGTGGTCAGCCTGACCTCGCCTTCCAACGGCGCCACCTTCAGCGCCGGCAGCACGGTGAACGTCAGCGCCAACGCCAGCGACACCGATGGCAGCATCAGCAAGGTCGAGTTCTTCCGTGGTGGCAGCTCCATCGGCATCGACACCAGCGCGCCTTACAGTGCCAGCTGGGCCAATGCCAGCGCCGGTACCCACACCGTGCGCGCGGTGGCCACCGACAACAACAACGCCACGGCCAGCACCGCCACGATCTCCATCACCGTCAACGCGGCCAGTGGCGACACCACCGCGCCCAGCGTGCCTGGCGGGCTCGCCGTAGGTACCCGCACCGCCAACAGCGTTGCCCTCAGCTGGAACGCATCCACCGACAACAACGGCGGAAGCGGCGTGGCCGGCTATGACGTGTACCGCAACGGCAGCCTGGTCGGCTCACCCACCAGCGCGTCCTACATCGATGGCGGACTGGCGCCCTCCACCAGCTACAGCTACCGGGTCCGTGCGCGCGACAATGCCGGCAATGCGTCGGCCCAGGGCGGTACGGTCAGCGCAACGACCCTGGCCGGCGATGGGGGCACCACCGGCAAGCGGGTCATCGGCTACTTCACCCAGTGGGGCATCTATGGCCGCAACTACCGGGTGAAGAACATCGACAGCAGCGGCTCGGCAGCGGGTTTGACCCACATCAACTACGCCTTCGGCAACGTACGCAACAATCGCTGCGAAGTCGGCGTCACCCAGCCTTCGGACCCCAATACCGGCGCCGGTGGCGATGCCTTCGCCGATTACAGCAAATCGTTCTCCGCCGCCGAAAGCGTCAGTGGCAGTGCCGATACCTGGGACCAGCCGTTGCGTGGAAACTGGAACCAGCTGAAGCAGCTGAAGGCCAAGCATCCGGGCCTGAAGGCGCTGATTTCGCTCGGCGGCTGGACCTGGTCGCGCGGCTTCTCCAGCGCCGCCCGCCCGGAGAACCGCCAGGCCTTCGTGGCCTCGTGCATCGACGCCTACATCCGCGGCAACCTGCCGGTCACCGATGGCGCGGGCGGCACGGCGGCAGCATTGGGCGTGTTCGATGGCATCGACATCGACTGGGAGTATCCGGTCGCCTGCGGCATCGCCTGCGGTGCGCCGGAAGACAACGCCAACTTCACCGCGCTGCTGGCCGAGTTCCGCCGCCAGCTCGATGCGGTGCGGCCGGGCCTGCTGCTGACGGTCGCCGTGGGCGCCGGCATCGACAAGATCCGGGTCACCAATCCAGCCGCCTATCATCCGTACCTGGATTACATCAACGTGATGACCTACGACTTCCACGGCGCGTGGGATCCGCGGACCAACCATCACTCGGCGCTGTTCAATGCCGCTGCCGACCCGTCCACTGGCGACCAGCTGCAGTACAACAGCAATGACGCCATCGAAGCCTTCATCGCGCGCGGTGTTCCGGCGTCGAAGCTGAACCTCGGCATCGGCTTCTACGGCCGCGGCTGGAACGGCGTGGGCGGCGGCAACAACGGCATGTACCAGACCGCTTCGGGCGCTGCGCCAGGCACCTATGAGGCCGGCATCGAAGACTGGAAGGTGTTGAAGAACCTGGGCTGGCCGACCTATACCGACACGACCGCCGGCGCCACCTGGGCCTACAACGGCAGCACGCTGTGGAGCTACGACACTCCCGCCAACGTGACCCGCAAGATGACCTATGTCAAAGCCCAGGGACTGGGCGGGGCGTTTTTCTGGGAGTTCACTGGCGACGACACGCAGGGCACGCTGGCGCGCAGCATCAGTGATGGCCTGAAGTAAGACCAGCGACGGCTCCCCGCGAACACTGCGGAGAGTCGTCGTCTGCTTTACGGAGCATCAGAGAGGTTTCGCCGGCCGCAGGTGGGACACGTTGGCCGGCGGCAGCGGCCAGCTGCCCGAGGGTGCTTTCAGGAACAGCGCGTCATCGCTGCTGCCCAGCGGCCAGCTATCCGAATCGTCACTGCAGATGGACACCCGGCGGATGGCCGTGGCGGCGTCGTCACGGCGGGTGTCCCGCGTATCCCTCGTGCACGCCGTGGCAGGTCGCGGCGGCAGGTTGGCGATCGCGGTCGGCACAGCGCCGGCCAGGCGGGTGGCGATGGGCACTCTCGGCGGCGGGGCCGGCGATCGGCCCAGCGGACGGGGCGGTGAAACGGAGGAAGCAGAAGCGCGCGGCAGCATGAGAGGCAATCTCCAGCAGAAGGCCTCTACCCTGCACGCGCCTCACCGCGCCGGCTTGCATGTTTACTGCAGCGGATTCCGCCAAGACGCCGGACCGGCCGGCGCCTTTGCGGAAACATCGGCTCAGCGCGCGCGGCGGTCCAGCGCGGCCTTCAGCTGCGCGGGCGGCAGGTAGCCACCCAGCTGGGTGCCATCGGCGGCGAAGATCGCCGGCGTGCCGTTGACGCCGAGCTGCTGGCCCAGTGCGTACTGCATCGCCACCGGGTTGGTGCAGTTCTTGGCCGGTACCGGGCTGCCCTGCTTGGCGGCGGTAAGGGCCTTGCGGCGATCACTGGCGCACCAGACCGAGATCATGTCGGTGTAGTCCTTGCTGCCCAGGCCCATGCGCGGGAAGGCGAGGTACTCCACGGTGATGCCATTGCGGTTGAGCTCGGCGATATCCTGGTGCAGCTTGCGGCAGTAACCACACTCGATATCGGTGAAGACACTGATGGTGTGCTTGGCATTCGGTGCGGCGAACACGATGCGGTCACCGTGATTGGCCTTCTCCAGCAGGCCGCGACGATACGCCAGCAGGCCTTCGCTGTTGACCAGCGCCTTGGCCTGGATGTCGTAGGGCTGGGACTGCATCAGGTACTTGCCATCATCGGACACGTACAGCACCTGGCCGGATACCACCACTTCGCGGAACCCGGGAAACGGGGCGGCACCGATGTAGTCGGGCTTGAAGTTGGGATCCAGCTGGGTCAAGGCCGCACGGACGCTCTGCTCGGCACCACCGCGTGACGATGCGGCGGGGGCTGCGGGCGTTTTGGCGGCGGGCGGCGCGGGCTGCGCACACGCACTGAGGCTGAGCATGCCGAACAGCGCGGCAGTAAGGACTCGTAACATCGGGGGCCCGCAGGATCAGAAGGAGCCCGATTCTCGCACAGCAGGGCTGAGCCTCGTGCGATGGGCTGTTGGTGTCGCAATCGCCTGAGCGATTGATGGAAGCTTTCACAAAAGGCCTGCCGCAAGCTCGTTGCAAAACACCACGGGCCGCTTCATGCAGATCCTCAACCAGCTCGGATTGATGTTCCGGGCGACCGTCCTCAACCAGCTTGCCGCCAAGGTCAGGCTGGCCAGTGCGCACTATTCTCCCTCCCGATTCAGTGCCGCCTTGACCGGCATCGGCAATCGGGAGCAACAGCTCGCCAACCGCTTCAGCCAAGGACGCCTTAGCGTTGGCCAGCTGTACCGCCAAGCCAGCCGACTTGCCAGCCAGGACGTGCTGCTCAACACACGGCTGCGGCCCGACAGTGATTGCCATGAGGCGGTGGCACGCCAGCCGGTGGCCACAGCGTCGGCATTCCGGAGCGTCCTGGTACGCGCCTATTGCGCGGCAACCGAAGACAGGAAGCAGGCGCTGGGCGCGCTGCTGGCACCGGCCATGGTTCGTGCACGGGCACGCTGCATGCTGGCTGACGCCGTATGGCTGGGCCATATCACCCGTTCCGACGACCTGCTGGCCCAGGTCCGCCGGCTGGCGCATCTGGAAGCGGTCGATTCGGGCTGCCCGCTGGACCAGATGGTGCAGCTCGAACGTCGCGCGGCACGCGAGATCCTGCACTTCGTCGCGGAACAACAGCCGGACGGGCCGGATGAAGCCTGGCATGCTGTCCGCCGGATGTTGGGCAGCGCGGCCTCTGCGTTGCTGCCGGCCGAGCCTGACAGCGTCCGGCCGGTACCCCCTTCATGGACGCAGCTCGCCGCCCATGCCCGGAGCGGGAGTGGGGTTCCGAATAGCTTTGAGGTGTTCCGCGACACGATGGAATGCGCAGTTGCCGACGCATTGGCGCTGCGGGAGCCGGACGTCGAACCCGCCGAACAGGTCTGCCAGTGCACCTTCGAGCTGTTGGAGTACATCAGGCAGCAGGTCAACCAGAACGCCCTCATACCCCGCAGCTGCAATGACCACGCATTGCCTTCGTTATGGGAGGAGCACGCCGTTCGACTTGAACGGCAAGCCGTGGACCGCCTGCTGCTGTACCGGGCCGGGACGGCATCTGCCGCGCAACGCGGGGGCTCCAGCAGCAGCGCCTAGCCGGTCACCCCCGCGGATGATGCTTGGCATGCAGCTTCTGCAGGTGCTCGCGCGCCACCAGCGTGTAGATCTGGGTGGTGGACAGTGAGCTGTGGCCGAGCAGCATCTGCAACGCGCGCAGGTCGGCTCCCCGGTTGAGCAGATGGGTGGCGAAGCTGTGGCGCAGGCCGTGCGGGCTGATCCGTACCGGATCGATCCCGGCCAGCACCGCATAGCGCTTGACCAGATGCCAGAATGCCTGGCGGCTGAGCGGGCGCAGGCTCGGCTCGATGAACAGCGGCACCTGGCCGCCGGTATCGGCCGGCACGCTGCGCTTGTTCGCCAGCGATGGTCGTGACTCCTGCAGGTAGCGCTCCAGCCAATGCTGGGACTCCTCGCCGAGCGGAACCAGCCGTTCCTTGCTGCCTTTGCCGGTAACGCGCAGCACGCCCTGGCGAAGGTTCACCGCGGTTGCCGGCAGGCCCACCAGTTCGCTTACGCGCAGGCCGGCGGCGTACATCAATTCCAGCATCGCGCGGTCGCGCAGGCCCAGCGCCGTATCGACGTCGGGGGCCGCGAGCAGCGCGTCGATCTGGCTTTCCGCCAGCGCCTTGGGCAGCAGCCGTGGCAGTTTCGGCGGATCCAGCAAGGCGGTCGGATCATCGCTGCGTGCACCGCGGCGGACACTGTCGGCGAAGAACGCGCGCAGGGCCGACAGCAGGCGCGCGTTGCTGCGCGGCGACCACCCGTGGCGGGTACGCCAGGCCAGGTAGTCGAACAGCCCGGCGCGATCGACGCCGGCAAGGCCGCCGGCCTGCCCGCTGCGCCAACGCGCCAACCCTTCCAGGTCCCGCCGGTAGCTGTCCACGCTGGCGCGCGCCAGGCCATGTTCGGCCCAGGCCGCATCAAGGAAGCGGGTGATCGCCACCGAATCTGCGGCGTCGAGTTCGGGGAGCGCCTGGATCAGCTGGCGGCGTTCGGCAGGCGAGGAAGCAACGGACATGGGCGAAGGATACGCCGCACGCTGCGCATCCCACCAGCATTGCGTATGCTTCCCCGCATGGCTGATCCGCATGATGCCCCTGCCGCCGCTGCCGCTGCCGTGCGCCCTGCTGCCCTGCTTGGCTGGCGCCTGCTCGCCTTGCTGTACGACCTGTTCCCGGCGCTTGCGCTGTGGATGCTGGCCGCATCGCTGTTCGTGGTTGCATTCACCATCAACGGCCACACAACCCACGAAAACATCGCTCCGTTCAGCGGCTGGCAGTGGGCGTTGTGGGCGTGTTGCTGGGTGCTTACCGGTCTGTATGCCACCTGGAGCTGGCGCCGTGGCGGCCAGACGCTGGGCATGCGGCCGTGGCGGATCGCGGTGACCGGCGATGATGTGCAGCCGCCGTCGCTTCCCTCGCTGTGGGTTCGCTACGCCGTTGCCAGCGTGTCCCTGGGCCTTGCCGGGCTGGGCTTCTGGTGGGCCTTGATCGACCGCGACCGGCTGACCTGGCACGACCGCGCCAGCGGCACCCGGATGATCCGCCGTTCCAAGCGATGAGTCCGGGCCGCGTAGCTGAACCAACGCCGCACTGTCATCAAGCCGTCATCGATCCACGATAGATCGCACACCGGGGCGCTGCGTAGCCTGTGCGGCCAATCCGTTCGATGCCCCGATGATGATGCGCCTGCTGCTGGCCTGCGCGTGCCTGTGGCTGGCCGCCTGCTCCCCTACTGCTTCCACCTCGCTGAGCGAACGTCTGGTATCGCCCGGCGGTGCCTCGCCGTTGCTCGACCAGGCGCACATCGCAGCCACCATCGCCACCCTGCCCAACCGGAATGGCTACGTGACCAGCAGTGAGGACGTGCGCCTGTTCTGGCGCGCCTTCGACGCAGGCGACTACGGGCTGCGCTACCGCTATGCGCGCCCGCGCCATGAAGGCGGCGAGCCGCTGGACATGGACCTGCGGCTGGAGCCACCGCGGCCGTTCCATGCGCGTGCGCCACGCGGCACCGTGGTGCTGCTGCACGGCTGGATGATGAGCGGCGATGCGATGCTGCCGTGGTCGCTGCAGCTGGCCCAGTCCGGCTACCGCGTCATCACCATCGACCTGCGCAACCACGGTCACTCAGGCGGTGGCCCCGCAGGTTATGGAACGGTGGAATCGGACGAGGTGATCGATGTCATCCGTGCCTTGCGTGCCCGCGGTGAAGTGCAGGGTCCGCTGTATCTGTTCGGGGTGTCTTACGGCGCTGCGACCGCGTTGTTTGCTGCCGAGAAACTGGGTGGCGACGTGCAGGGCGTGGTGGCGATGGAATCCTTCGCCAACGCCGGCGATGCGATCCGCAGCATGATCCCGCACCTGCTGGCCAGCCAGCCGCACGGCTGGCAGGCGCAGGCGGTGGCGGCGTACGCCCGTTGGCGGTATGCCGACCAGGACATGGACGCGGTGATCGCCGCAGCCAACCGGCGGCTGGGGGTGGACCTGGACCAGGTGGATGTCAGCCGTGCGGTCGCCGCCAGCCGCGCCTGCGTGCTGCTGCTTCACGGTGACCAGGACCAGCATATCCGCGTGGACCAGGGACGCCGGCTGGCCCAGGCCAGTCCGCGTGCGCACTACATCGAAATGCGCGGCGAGGACCACATCACCCTGCCGATGCGGATCGATCTGCTGGGCGGCATCGTGGATGACTGGATGTCCCGCGACGTGTCTGCCCCGGATGGCCTGTGCCCTGCGCCGCGGCTTCCGCTTGAGGCGAACTTCATGGCGCTTGCGCAGGGTGTGGGTGGGTCGAACGGGTGAGACCCCCTCGCGGCTGACAGCTTGCTCATGGCTACGGGTTTAGTGCCGGGCGGCGGGGCTGGTCGGGGGACGGCAAGGACTGCATCCTGCGTGCCTCGTTTCGCGGCCGCCCCTGACTCAGGGGCTCCCTCCACCCGACACGGCACGGCGCTCTGGTAGCGCCGACCCATGGTCGGCGAGCGCAGCGGGCCGTTGGCGGAAACATTCCGCCGACCATGGGTCGGCGCTACCAAGGCCCCCGCAGACCCGCCCCGCCAACGCAACAGCCCTGCAGCTGTTGCCTTTGCAATTGCCGTTGCTTCGGCAGGTGCCGGGCGCAGCCCGGCAATCAAACACACTCAACCCGACTTGCGTCGGAACAGCATCGCCGAAATACCCAGCATCAAAATCGGCGGCAACGCATACGCCACCCGGTAATCAAACTTCAACGCACCGGCCATGCGCCCGAAGAACAGCTGCAGCAGCCAGAACCCCAAGGCAAACAGGATGCCCAGGAACAAACGCTTGCCCATGCCGCCGCTGCGCAGCGAACCGAACGCGAACGGCACTGCCGCCAGGCACAACGCCAGCACGTTCACCGGATAGAACCAGCGGCTCCAGTAAACATCTTCATAGTCACGCGCATCCAGGCCGTTGCGCTCGCGGTATTCGATGCTGGTGCGCAGGTCAGCCGCGCGCAGGTTGCGCGGCCGTGAGATACCGGTGGCCAGCGCCGCCGCATCCAGTTGCGAATCCCATTTCTCGCTCGGCGCTTCCTCGCGCGTCAGTGAACGCTCGCCGAAAATGTCCCGGCGCACCTGCTTCAGCACCCAACCGGACGCATCGTGTTCGGCGGTGGCGGCATGGGTCAGCGATACGATCTCGCCTTCCGGGCCGATGCGGTACATGCGCACGTCGTGCAGCACCAGGCGCGTGCCACCGCCCTCCACCAGTTGCTCTTCACCACCCTGTGCGTTGAGGAACGTATCGCCCTCGCGGGCCCAGACACCGGCATAGCGGGCGACGGACATGTCACCGCCGCGCTTGGCGCTCATGCGGATGTTGTCGGCACGTTCCTGCCCCCACGGTGCGATCGTTTCGCCGCTGACCACCATTGCGCCGGTCAACAGCGAAAGCGCGACCGCCACCGACAGGCTCAGGCGACGACGTGACAGGCCCAATGCACGCAGCGCAGTGAGTTCGGAGGTTGCCGCCAGCTGGCCCAGGCCCATCAGCGAGCCGATCACCGCCGCCGTGGGGAAGAAGGTATAGGCGCGGCGTGGCACGGTATACAGCACCCAGGCCGCCGCATGGCCCAAGGTGTATCCGTTCTTGCCGACATCCTTGAACTCGCCGGAGAACGCCATCACCACGTCCAGTCCCACCAGCACCGCCCAGGTCAGCAGCACGGTGCCGAACACCGCCCGGCCCAGGTAGTAATCGAAACGCATCGGACGCGGAATCATGCGGTCACTCTCTTCGGGCGCGACAGGTGGCCGTCACGCAGGTACATCCAGATCGCCAACGCCAGCAGCGGCAGGGTCAGCCACCACAGGCCGAGCCCATTGGGCACCTTGCCATCGGCAATCCAGCCGGTGCCGATGAACATCAGGTTCATGCCCACCATGTAGGCCAGGAAGGCCAGCATCATCCGGCCGTAGCGCTGCTGGCGAGGCGAGCTGCGCGCCAATGGCACGGTCAGCAGGGCGAAGGCCAACGCGATCAGCGGCGGGGCGATGCGCGAGTGCAGCTGCGCCTTCGCCTCGGGCCGCTCATCGCCGATCAGCTGGCTGGTCGGCAGTAGTTCGGGATCGTTGGACTGGCGGGTCTGCGCACCGTCGGGCATGGCCACGTCGTTGCGCGCGAAGGTCGCCAGCCGGTAGCCCTTGCCGCCGTCGGCGGGGCCTTCGATCTGGTGGCCATCGTTGAGCTGCAGGTAGCGGCGGTCCTTGCCTTCGAAGAACAATTTGCCGCTGGCGGCCGATACGACCTCGATCCGGCCTTCGCGGGCGCGGTTCATGAACACCCGGCCCAGGCCGGTGCCGTCAGGGGAGATGGAAGACAGATAGACCACCCCGCCGTTGGACAGGTTGGTGAAGCGCCCCGCCTCCAGCCCGGCCATCAGTACGCTGCGGTTGGCCTGGTCGATCATCTGCTCACTGGTGCGGTCGGCCCATGGACCCAGCCACAGCGAGCAGGCGCCGATCAGCCCGACCACCGGCAGCACCAGCAGCAGCAAGGGTTTGAGCAGGCGGCGTGGGCCCACGCCAATGGCCGTGATGACCGCCATTTCCGAATCGCGGTACAGCCGCGCGACCGCCAGCAGCAGGCCCAGCATCAGCGCCAACGGCAGGATCAGCGGCATGTAGACGATGAACTGCAGGCCCAGCTGGGAGAACAACAGGCGGGCAGGCAGGCGCCCGTCGGCGATGTTGCCAAGGATATCCACCAGCACGCCGCCCACGCTGACAACCAGCAGGACGATCAGGGTGGCCAGGAAACTCTGGACGAAATCGCCCAATAGATAGCGGTCGAGCTTCAACATGGGCCGTGGTTTAAACTCTCAGGTTCGTTCGCGGGTCCGCCCAGTCTACCGGCTGGACGTAAACGGTCCGCGATTGTACGGATATGCCAACGGAATCTGATCAATGGCCCTGCAATTCACCCTGAACCAAGCGTCGCCGACCTCTGCCGGGGTCGACTGCGTGGTCGTCGGCGCCTTCGCCGATCTTTCCCTGTCGCCCGCCGCGCAGGCGCTGGACGCCGCCAGTGGCGGTCGCCTGGCCGCCCTGGCCCAGCGGGGCGATGTGTCCGGCAAGACCGGCGCCACCGCCCTGCTGCACGACCTGCCGGGCGTCAGCGCCCCGCGCGTGCTGGTGGTGGGACTGGGCGATGCCGCCCGCTTCGGCGTCCCGCAGTACCTCAAGGCCATCGGCGACGCCGTGCGCGCGCTGAAGACCGGCGCCAGCCGCAGCGCGCTGTTCACCCTGGTCGACCTGCCCGTGAAGGACCGCGACGCGGCCTGGGCGATCCGCCAGGCGATCATCGCCGCCGACCACGCCAGCTACCGCTACACCGCCACCTTCGGCAAGAAGAAAGCCGAAGACGCCGGCCTGCAGCAGCTGGCCATCGCCGGCAGTGACGAGCAGGCCCTGCTGCAGGGCCAGGCCATCGCCAGCGGCGTGGAGTTCGCCCGCGAGCTCGGCAACCTGCCGCCGAACTTCTGCAACCCGGCCTACCTGGCCGACGTGGCGGTGAAGTTCGCCGGCGAGCACGACGGCGCCGAAGCGGAGATCCTGGACGAGACGCAGATGGAAGCGCTGGGCATGGGCTCGCTGCTGGCCGTCGCCCGCGGCTCGGCCAACCGTCCGCGGCTGGTGGTGCTGAAGTGGAGCAACGGCGGCGACGCCAAGCCCTACGTGCTGGTCGGCAAGGGCATCACCTTCGATACCGGTGGCGTCAACCTGAAGACCCAGGGCGGCATCGAGGAAATGAAGTACGACATGTGCGGTGGCGCCAACGTCATCGGGACCTTCGTGGCCGCCGTCAAGGCCAAGCTGCCGCTGAACCTGGTGGTGGTGGTGCCGGCGGTTGAAAACGCCATCGACGGCAATGCCTACCGCCCGTCGGATGTCATCACCTCGATGTCCGGCAAGACCATCGAAGTCGGCAACACCGACGCCGAAGGCCGCCTGATCCTGTGCGACGCGCTGACCTATGCGCAGCGCTTCGAGCCGGCCGCGCTGGTCGACGTGGCGACCCTGACCGGCGCCTGCATGGTGGCCCTGGGCCACCAGACCGCCGGCCTGATGACCAAGCACGACGACCTGGCCAACGAGCTGCTGGCCGCCGGCGAGCACGTGTTCGACCGCGCCTGGCGCCTGCCGCTGTGGGACGAATACCAGCCGATGCTGGATTCCAGCTTTGCCGACGTCTACAACATCGGCGGCCGCTGGGCCGGTGCGATCACCGCCGGCTGCTTCCTGGCGCGCTTCACCGAAGGCCAGCGCTGGGCCCACCTGGACATCGCCGGCGTGGCCAGCGACGAAGGCAAGCGCGGCATGGCCACCGGTCGCCCGGTCGGCCTGCTGAGCCAGTGGCTGCTGGACCAGGTCGGCCGCGCCTGATCCACTGTCGCTCTGTGGCCGGCATCCGTGCCGGCCATGACACGACCCGGTTTCGACCGGGTCTTCGCCCGCAACCCGGACCCCGCCATGCCCCGCGCTGATTTCTACCTGATTGCCAAGCCCCGCTTCCTGACCGAGCCGTTGCGCCTGGTCTGCGAGCTGGCGCGCAAGGCCAACGATGCCGGGCTGTTCACCCTGGTGCTGGCGCGTGACCTGGCCCAGGCCGAAGAGCTGGACGAGCTGCTGTGGTCCTTCGATGCGGAGGCCTACATCCCGCACCAGATCGCCGGCGAGGACATGGATGAAGAGGAAGCCATGGTGCTGATCGCCGTTCCCGGTGGCGTGGAACCGGCGCGCCCGCTGGTGATCAACCTGCGCGATACGCCCTGGATGGGCGAATGCGAGCGCGTACTGGAAGTCGTCCCGGCCGACCCGGACGCGCGCGAGCCGCTGCGCGAGCGCTGGCGGCAGTACAAAGATGCTGGTTACGATCTGTCCAAGCACGATATGTAAGCGGGCGCCGGATGTGCGCTGCCCTTGATGCGCCGACCGATCGCCCTGAATTCCCCCCGAACATCTTCTGGTTGCCCCGCATGACCCGACTCGACTCCAGCTACGACCCGACGTCCTTTGAAACGGACACTTACGATGCCTGGGAAAAGGCTGGCCACTTCAAACCGTCGGGCAAGGGCGAGCCGTACACCATCCTGCTGCCGCCGCCGAACGTGACCGGCACGCTGCATATGGGCCATGCCTTCCAGCAGACCCTGATGGATGCGCTGGTGCGCTACCACCGCATGCGCGGCTACGACACGCTGTGGCAGGTGGGTACCGACCACGCGGGCATCGCCACGGAGATGGTGGTCGGCCGCAACCTGGCGCTGGAAGGCAACGGCGAGACCCGCGATACGTTGGGTCGGGAAGCCTTCATCGGCAAGGTGTGGGAATGGAAGCAGCAGTCCGGTGACACCATCGAACGGCAGATGCGCCGCCTGGGCACGTCGGCCGACTGGTCGCGCAGCACCTTCACCATGGACCCGCAGCCGTCGCAGGCGGTGATCGAGGCCTTCGTGCGCTGGCACGAACAGGGCCTGATCTACCGCGGCCAGCGCCTGGTCAACTGGGATCCGGTGCTGAAGACCGCGATTTCCGACCTGGAAGTGGAGAGCGCCGAGGAAGACGGTTTCCTCTGGTCGATCGCCTACAAGCTCGATGACGGGCTGACCTACGAGCACATCGAGCGCGATGCCGACGGCGTGGAAACGCTGCGCGAAACCCGCGATTACCTGGTCGTGGCGACCACCCGCCCGGAGACCCTGCTCGGCGATACCGCGGTGATGGTGCATCCGGAAGACGAGCGCTACCTGCATTTGATCGGCCGCAGCGTGACCCTGCCCCTGACCGGCCGCAGCGTGCCGGTGATCGCCGATGACTACGTCGACCGTGCCTTCGGCACCGGCGTGGTCAAGGTCACCCCGGCGCATGATTTCAACGATTACCAGGTAGGCCTGCGCCACAACCTGCCGATGATCAATCTGTTCACCCCGGTGGCGGCGATCAACGACAATGCGCCGGAACGCTTCCGCGGACTGGACCGTTACGACGCGCGCAAGGCCGTGCTGGCCGAACTGGAAGACCTGGCGGTGCTGGTGGAAACCAAGCCGCACAAGCTGCAGGTGCCGCGCGGCGACCGTACCGGCCAGGTGATCGAGCCCTACCTGACCGACCAGTGGTTCGTGAAGATGGACGAACTGGCGCGGCGTGGCCTGGAACTGGTGGAAGGTACCGATGGAAAGCCGGGTGCGATCGGCTTCGTGCCGCCGAACTGGATCAACACCTACCGCCACTGGATGACCAACATCCAGGATTGGTGCATCAGCCGCCAGCTGTGGTGGGGCCATCGCATTCCGGCGTGGTTCGATGAGGCAGGCACCTGCTATGTCGGCCGCGACGAAGCCGAAGTGCGCGCCGCCAACGGGCTGGGCGCAGAGGTGGCACTGACCCAGGAAAGCGACGTGCTGGAGACCTGGTTCTCCTCGCAGCTGTGGCCGTTCTCCACGCTGGGCTGGCCGAACGAACAGGCGATGGCCGAGCGCGGCTTCGACCGGTACCTGCCCTCGTCGGTGCTGGTCACCGGCTTTGACATCATCTTCTTCTGGGTTGCCCGGATGATCATGGCCACCGACAACCTGACCGGCAAAGTGCCGTTCAAGGACGTCTACTTCACTGGCCTGATCCGCGACGGCCAAGGCCAGAAGATGTCCAAATCCAAGGGCAACGTGCTGGATCCGCTGGACATCATCGATGGCATTTCCCTCGATGACCTGGTGGCCAAGCGCACCGGTGGGCTGATGCAGCCCCGCGCCGCCGAGAAGATCGAGAAGGCCACCCGCAAGGAATTCCCGGACGGCATCGCCGCGCACGGTGCCGATGCGCTGCGCTTCACCATCGCCGCGCTGGCCACCCACGGCCGTGACATCAAGTTCGACATGAACCGCGCCGAGGGTTACAAGAACTTCTGCAACAAGCTGTGGAACGCCAGCCGCTTTGCGCTGATGAACACCGAAGGCGCTGCGTTCGACGGCGCGCCCAAGCCGCGTACCGATGCCGAGCGCTGGATCCTCGCGCGCCTGGCGGCCACCACTGCCGAAGCGCAGGCCCACTTCGCCGCCTACCGCTTCGACCTGCTGGCGCAGTGCCTGTACGAGTTCGCCTGGAACGAGTTCTGCGACTGGTTCCTGGAGCTGAGCAAGCCGGCCCTCAACGGCGCCGATGCGGCCGATGCGGACAGCACCCGCCACACCGTGCTGTACGTGCTGGAAGCGCTGTTGCGCCTGCTGCACCCGCTGACCCCGTTCATCACCGAACAGCTGTGGCAGCAGGTTGCACCGCGCCTGGGCATCGGCGGCGATTCGCTGTCGCTGCGTCCCTACCCCAGCGCCGAAGAGTTCGCCGGTGACTACGCCCAGGCCGAAGCGGACGTGGAGTGGCTGAAGGCGGTGATCAGCGCCGTGCGTCGTGTGCGCAGCGAGCTCAACGTGGCCCCGTCCAGACTGGTACCGCTGCGCCTGCAGGCCGGGCTGGAGCAGGACCGGGTGCGCATCGAGCGCTTTGCCGCCTCGCTGTCGTTCCTGCTGAAGCTGGAAACCATCCAGTGGCTGACCGATGGCGAAATCGCGCCGCCGGCTGCTCCGGCGATCGTCGGCGAGCTGAAGCTGCTGGTGCCGCTGGAAGGCCTGGTGGACCTGGATGCAGAGCGCGCGCGCCTGGACAAGGAACTGGCCCGCGTGCAGGGCGAAAAGGAAAAGAGCGAAGCCAAGCTGGCCAAGTTCACCGACAAGGTACCGGCGGCGGTGGTCGAGCAGGAACGCGTGCGCCTGCTCGAATGGACCACCCAGCTGGCTGGCCTGCAGGAACAGCGCGCCAAGCTCTGACGCGCGGCGTGGGTCGTGACGGCCGCTGGCCGTCACGTCGGGTAGGTGACGACCGTTGGTCGTCACGCGCTTCGGGCGGACCGCTGCGTTCGCCGAGCAAGGCTCGGCGCTACCGATGGGCCATGGCATCATCCCGGCGATGCCTCTCTCGATTTTCCTGCTGGTACTGCTCGCTGCGGCCCTCCACGCCAGCTGGAACGCCATCGTCAAACGCGGGCCCGACAAACAGCTGGGGACGGTACTGGTAACCGGCAGCGCAGCCATGCTATCGGCGGCGTTGCTGCCCTTCCTTCCCTTGCCCGATGCGCCCAGCTGGCCATGGCTGGCGGCGTCGGTCGCCCTGCAGGCGACCTACTACGCCCTGGTTGCACGCTGCTACCAGCAGGTCGACATGAGTGTCGCCTACCCGCTAATGCGCGGTAGTGCGCCGATCCTGGTGGCTCTGGTGGGCCTTCTTCTCGGTGAGCAGCTTGCGCTGACGGCGTGGAGTGGCATCGTGCTGATCAGCATCGGCATTCTGGCCATGGCGCTGGGAACCCGAAGGGCGCAGTGGGGAATGCCGCTGCTGACGGCCGGCATGATTGCCACCTATACGCTCGTCGATGCTCACGGCGCCCGTCTGTCCGGCAATGCACTCAGCTATACCCTGTGGCTGTTCCTGCTGTCGGGCCTGCCGCTGACCGTGCGCGCGCTCATCCACCGGCGTGGCGCGTTACGTACCTATGCGGCGGCGCATTGGCGACTGGGCGTGATCGGTGGCATCGGCACGACGACGTCGTATGCCATCGCGCTATGGGCGATGACCCTGGTGCCGATCGCGATGGTCTCGGCGTTGCGCGAAACCTCGATCCTGTTCGCGCTGCTCATCTCAGCATTCCTGCTCGGCGAACGCGTGCCGCGCGGACGATGGACAGCAGGCGGGGTGATCGTCACCGGCGTGATTCTGCTGCGGATTGCATCCTGAAGGGGCCCGGGATCGGGTGGGTGACGAGCATCGGGCCTGAAGCGCTCGCCGGGCATGGCTCGGCGCTACCTGACCACCGCTACGGTAGTGACGGCCGCTGGGCGTCATGTGCCCCCGCTTACAGCGGCGGCATCCGGTCGATGTCGTCGGCCACCAGTTCGATGGCCATCACCAGCGCATCCTCGCGACCGTCGGCAGCGGGGTAATAACGCGGACGACGACCGATCTCGTTGAATCCTTCGCTGTGGTACAGCGACAGCGCCGGCGTATTGGTCGGCCGCACTTCCAGGAACACGCGCTGCACGCCGCGATCGCGCGCCAGGCCCACGATGGCGCGCAGCAACTGCCGCCCGCGACCGCGTGACTGGTTGAGCGGGTCCACGCAGATGTTCAACAGGTGCGCTTCGTCGGCGGCGATGCTCAACAGTGCATAGCCGACCAACAGGCCGTTTTCTTCCATCGCCAGGCCCGGATAGCCCGCACGCAGGCAGTCCAGGAAGATGCCACGCGTCCACGGATACGGGTATCCCCGCTCCTCGATCACCATGACCGCATTGAGGTCGCTTTCGCGCAATGCACGCACGCTGGCCTGCACGGGACGGGCCACCGCGCTCATGCGCCGCGCCCTTTCCTGCGCAACGCACGCAGCACGGGCCACAGCGCACGCTTGGCGGCCGGATCGGCGCGCAGCGTGTCCAGTGGCCAGCTGTCCATCAAGGCCTGTGTTTGCGGATCATTGGGATTGCAGCCCGAGGCACGCAGCAAGGCGATCTGCAGGCGGTCCGGCAGGCGGACCGATGGCCGCCGCAGCGTGCCCGTGCGCGGCGCGCTATCGCTGGCGGCACCGATCGTATCCACGCCAGCCGGACGCGGGGCCACCGGCACGCGCGGGGCCACCGGTTCCGGCGCGGTGCGCGGTGCCGGGGGCGCCTGCCGGGCCACTGCCGGGCGCGATGCCACCGGGGCGACGCTCAGTTCAACCGCAGGTGGCTCGATCGCCTTCGCCGCAGCGGTCGCGGCCTCCAGCTCGGCCGCCAGCGCGCCTTCATGCAGCACGCTGTAGCCCATCGCCTGCAGCCAGGCCTGCTGGGCCGGTGTCCACAGGACGGGCAGGTCGGCACTCACGCCGCGTCCGGACGCTTGCGCAGGCGCTGCATGGTCCACATGACCAGCCCGGACAGCGCGTAGATGACGCCTACCGCCAGCAACACGCGCGGCAGGTCGATCACCGCAATCGCGATGCCGATCGGCAGCAGAGCCAACACCAAGAACGGCACGCGGTCGGCACGCGGTCCCTTCGCACCACCGCCCTTGAAACTCCAGAAGCGGATCCGGCTGACCATCAGCAGGGCCGACACCAGGGTGACCCCCAGCGCTACGTAGCGCAGCTGCTCACCGGTCCAGCCGAGGGTGCCATCAGCGAAAGCCCAGACGAAGGACATCATCAGGCCGGCCGCAGCCGGGCTGGCCAGGCCGACGAACCAGCGCTTGTCCACCACCGCCACCTGGGTATTGAAGCGGGCCAGGCGCAGCGCGGCACAGGCCGCGTACAGGAAGGCGACCGCCCAGCCAACGCGGCCCAGCAGCTCACCGTCGTACTTCAGCGAGGACAGGGCCCAGTGGTACATCACCAGCGCCGGCGCCATGCCGAAGCTGACCAGGTCGGCGAGCGAGTCGTACTGCACGCCGAACTCGCTGCTGGTGCCGGTCAGGCGCGCGACCCGGCCGTCCAGCCCGTCCATGACCGCAGCCACGAACACCGCGATGCTGGCGTACACGAAATCACCGTTCGCCGCGGCGATGATCGCGTAGAACCCGGCGAACAGGCCCGCCGTGGTGAACAGGTTGGGAAGCAGGTAAATGGTGCGCGAACGCGGCGGCGGCGGTGTGATGGGATCCATCCCCCGAGTTTAATCGACTTGCCAGCCGACGGCTGCGGTGCTGCAATCACGCTTTCCCGCCGGTCAGGCCTGGAGTCTCCATGCGTACCCTGTTCTGCTTGAGTTTCCTGCTGCTGGCCAGCGGATCGGCGTTTGCCGGTCCGGTTTACAAATGGAAGGACGCCAACGGCGTGACCCAGTATTCGGAGAGCCCGCCGGCCGGCAAGGCCTTTGAAACCCGGCAGCAGACCCGCGACCCGGGCAATCCGCCGGCAGCGGCGGCCACCGACGCCCCGCTTGCCCCGCAATGCGTCACCGCGCGGGCCAACCTGGCGCTGCTCGATGGCAGCGGTCCGGTCATGCAGGACACCAATGGTGACGGCACGGCCGAAACCGCGCTGGACGACACCCAGCGCGCCAACCAGCGGGCGCTCGCCGAAGCGGCCGCCAAGGCCTACTGCCCGCAGGCCTGAAACCCGCTCGCCGCCCACGACAGGCGCCGGGCTGGCAGAATAACGGCTTCCGCCGTTAGATGATGCCGACGATGCGCCTGTCCCAGTTCCACCTGCACACCACCAAGGAAACCCCCAGCGACGCCGAGCTGACCAGCCACCGGCTGATGCTGCGCGCGGGGATGATCCGCAAGCTCGCCTCCGGCCTGTATATCTGGTCGCCGCTGGGCCTGCGCGTGCTGCGCAAGGTCGAGCGCATCGTCCGCGAGGAAATGGAAAATGCCGGCGCGGTCGAACTGCAGATCCCGACGATCCAGCCGCGCGAGCTGTGGGAAGCCACCGGGCGCTGGGGAAAATTCGGCCCGCAGCTGCTGAAGATCAAGGACCGCAAGGAGCAGGAGTTCTGCTACAGCCCCACCGCCGAAGAAGCGCTGACTGATTTCGCGCGGCAGGAACTGTCCAGCTACAAGCAGCTGCCGGTCAATTTCTTCCAGATCCAGACCAAGTTCCGCGACGAGATCCGGCCGCGTTTCGGGGTGATGCGCGCGCGCGAATTCCTGATGAAGGACGCCTACTCCTTCCACCTGCACGACGAAGACCTGGTCCGCGAATACGAAAACATGAAGGCTGCCTACAGTCGGATCTTCACCCGACTGGGACTGGATTTCCGCATGGTTCAGGCCGATTCCGGCGCGATCGGCGGCGACGCCTCGCAGGAGTTCCATGTCATCGCCGATTCCGGCGAAGACGCGCTGGTGTTTTCCACCGGCTCGGATTATGCGGCGAACATGGAAGCGGCCGTGGCCGCCGAGCCCGCCGCCCGTGCGGCCGCCGGCGAGGCGATGCGCAAGCTTGAAACCCCGACCCAGAAGACCTGCGAAGAGGTGGCCGCCCTGCTCGGACTGGCACTGCAGCGCACGGTCAAATCGGTCGCGCTGATGGCCGGGGAGACCTTCGTGCTGGCGCTGGTGCGCGGTGACCACGAGGTCAACGAGATCAAGCTGGCCAAGGTGCCCGGCCTGTCCGACCACCGGTTTGCCACCGAGGCGGAAATCAGTGAATACCTCGGCTGCGTGCCCGGATTCCTGGGCCCGGTGGGTCCGGCCAGGGCGATCCGTGTCGTGGCTGACCCGGAGGTCGCCGCACTTGCCGATTTTGTCGTCGGTGCCAATGAGGCAGGTTTCCACCTGGCCGGCGTCAATTGGGGCCGTGACCTGCCGGAACCGGAAATCGCTGATATCCGCAATGTGCAGGCCGGTGACCGCGCCCGCGACGGCGGCGAACTGAAGATTGCCCGCGGCATCGAAGTGGGCCACGTTTTCCAGCTGGGCCGCCAGTATGCGAAGGCACTCAATGCCACCGTGCTTGATGAGAATGGCAAGGCCGCGGTGCTGAGCATGGGCTGCTATGGCATCGGTATTTCGCGCATCGTCGCCGCCGCCATTGAGCAGAACCACGACGAGGTCGGCATCGTCTGGCCCGAGGCAATGGCGCCGTGGCAGGTGGTGGTGTGCGTCATCAATCCCAAGGCAGACGCCGCCGTGTCCGGCGCTGCTGCCGAGTTGCTGGAATCGCTGCGTGCCGGCGGGCTGGATGCCGCACTGGACGATCGTGGCCTGCGCCCCGGCGCCATGTTCGCCGACATGGAACTGATCGGCATTCCGCACCGCGTGGTGGTTTCCGAACGCGGCTTGGCCGCTGGCACTTTCGAATATCGCTCACGCAGCGCGAGCGAGGCCGAAAGCCTGGATCGCGACAGCCTGATGCGCAAACTGCTGGGGTAAAAAGATTGAAAGCCGGGTTAATCCCGGCTTTTCTTTTGCTGTTGGCCCCAAATGTGCTGTTTCCTGTTTGTGCTTGAAGTAAATGCACATTACTCTTGGGCCCGAGCCAAGGACTGGCAGACCCTTTCCATATTGCCTGGAGCACTGCATGAGTATTGATCTGACCGGTCTGTCGGCCCGTGAACTGGGTGCACTGATCCGCACCGCCAAGAAGCAGCAGACCATCGTCGCCAAGCGTCGCCCGATCACCAAGGTCCGCGCCCAGCTGGAGAAGCTGGCCAAGGTCGAGGGCTACAGCATCGAAGAACTGTTCGGCGGCGCACCGGCACCGCGCGCCCGCAAGGCCGCGACCAAGGCACCGTCCAAGACCGCCGGCCGCAAGCTGGGCAAGGTTGCCCCGAAGTACCGCAACCCGGCCAACACCAAGGAAACCTGGACCGGCCGCGGCAAGCAGCCGCGCTGGCTGGCCGAGCTGACCAGCAAGGGCAAGAAGGTGGAGGATTACCTGATCAAGAAGGCCTGAAAACCCTCGCGATCCTGAAGAACGCCGGCTGCGAAGCCGGCGTTTTTTGTGCCCGCAACAGCGTGACGACCAACGGTCGTCACCCACCACAGCACCCTCTTTTATTTCAACGCGGATCGGCAGCCCCCGGAATGTGTCAGGGCGTCGGCCGGGTGGGGTTTGCTCGACCCCAGGCCGCTCCGATCCGGCGACGTCGCCTTCCA
>NZ_PJAY01000069.1:0-140333 GCF_002836635.1 Stenotrophomonas sp. Bg11-02 | reverse complement strand
GCGAGGAGACGCTTGATGTCCGCGGCCGGAACGTGGCCTTCGATGACGTATCCGCCGATCTCGGCCGTGTGGCAGGAGCCCTTTGCATAGGGGACACCCAACCGCTCCTTGACCGGACCCAGGTCATCCATGTCGTGCACATCCACGGTGAATCCCGCCTTCTGCACGTGGTCGACCCACGCACCGCAGCACCCGCACGTCGGGGTCTTGTGGACGGTCATGCGTGGCAGGGCTGCAGGAATCGCGTCGGCTGTCCCCGGGAAAACCTGTGCGGTGGGCGCGATGGTGGATTGCGCGGGTGAAGCCGCCTGGGTGCAAGCACCCAGACCGGCGACCGCAAGTGCCACCCACGTGAGTCGGTTCAATCTGCAAGCATTCATTTCGGATTCTCCGCTCAACGCTTGGTCCGCGAGGACCAGTGGATGTGGACGATCCGCCAGCCATCCGCGGTCTCCTTCAGCACCATCGTCTCGGCGCTCTGGACGGTCAGGGGCTTGCCGTCTTTCTGGGCATGCAGCTCGCTCTCGGTTCCGACCCATGCGAACTCACCCGCGGTGCGAGCGCGTTGACGGAGCAGCTGGCGGTGGGCGCCCTTCAGGAACGCTGCATCGCTGGTGGCGTGATGGGCCATGTACTCGTCGCGACTGCGTTCGGCGCCTCCGGACTCCAGGATGAGGACGTCGGCAGCGAGCAGGGCTTCGACCGTGGCCAGATCGCCGCTGGACAGGGCGCTGTTAAAGCGCTCCGCTACGGCGACCGCGGCCTCTGCGGCGGCTGGGACGTCCACGACCGCGGATGCCGCGGCGGCGTGATGTGCATGCGACTGTGTCGCCTGCGCCATTGCGGGTGACACGACGGCCAGCACCAAGGCGAGGGTGAAGGAGGATGCGGTTGCGTTCATGCGTGGATTCCAGGAAATCAGTGATATGTGCTTGATCCGCGGAAGCGCCGATCAGTCAGGCGCGCTTCGGGTGTGTCGGGTTTCAATGTCCTGTTGCCTGTCAGAACCAGATTCGAACGCCGGCAACGATCCGGGTGTCGTCGATGTCGCCGGACTGCGCGCGACGTTGGTCCGCCGTTCCCCCGTAGGCACGCTCCCACACCACCCCGACATAGGGAGCGAACTGACGATGGAACTCGTAGCGCAGGCGGAACCCGGCCTCGACCGTGCTCAGCCCACTGCCTATTCCGACCTCGGGATCATCCTTGCTCCAGGCCTCACCTTCGATCAGCCACTGGCCGATCAGTCGATTGGTGAACAACATTTCGTACTCGGCTTCCGCCCCGATCCCGACCTGGCCGGACTCGCCCAGGTACGCCGTGGCTGAGACTTCGAACATGTACGGTGCCAGACCGATCACGCCGAGCGCCGCATAGGTGCGGGACGGGCCGCCACCAAAGCCAAAGTCATGGCGGAAACCGGCGACCGCATCCCACCAGCGGGCGATGGCGCGGCCGTACAGGACCTCCACGTCGGCGGACTCGGTGGATCCACCAACGCGCTCGCCCTCGCTGCGCAGCCAGAGCCGGTTCAAGTCGGAGCCGACCCAGCCCATCGCTTCCCAAGCCACACCGGTGCCGTCTTCATCCGCGTCCCACACCTCAAGCCGATCAAGCGCCCAATAGGAGTGGATCGATTCGCCGTGCATCAGGTGCTCGTCGAGGTCCTGGAACGCCGCGGCGCGATCAGCCGGCGTGACGACAGGAATAGGCTCGTGTGGCTCGGCCGTGGCCGGGAGATCCTGGCTGGCACCTACCTGGTGGCCCATGGAAGCGTGGTCCATGCCCGAATGGTCCATGTTCGATCCATCCATTCCAGAGTGATCCATCGAGGAATGGTCCATCGTGGAGTGATCGCTGCCGGCAGGGCCCGCCGCCCCCTGGTTCATGGCGCCGTGGTCCATGTTTCCGTGGTCCATGGATCCGTGATCCTGCGTTCCATGTTCCATCGGTGCCACCGGCGGCTTTGACGGGGTTGCGTGGTGCGCATGGTCGCTGGCGTGTGGGTCAACCGGCTTGGCCGGCGACTGTGTGGCAGTCGGCTTCGCTGCCGGTTGGTGCGAGGCGTGATCTGTCTCCTGGCCCCGCGCCGGCGCGACACCGGCAGTGAGGAGCAATGCGGTGGCCAAGCCGAGGGTGAGTGGGTAGCGGCGGGATAGGGTCATGGCGTTCATTCCTCCACCCGCACTTCGCGGAACATACCGGCTTCCATGTGGTAGAGCAGGTGGCAGTGGTAGGCCCAGCGGCCGAGCGCATCGGCGCGTACCCGGTAGCTGCGCTTGGTGCCTGGCGGCATGTCGATGGTGTGCTTGCGCACCATGAAGTTGCCGGACTCGTCCTCGAGGTCGCTCCACATGCCGTGGAGGTGTATCGGGTGCGACATCATCGTGTCGTTGACCAGCACGATCCGCATGCGCTCGCCGTAGTTCAGGCGCAGCGGTTCCGCGTCAGCGAACTTCAGTCCGTTGAACGACCAGGCGAAGCGCTCCATGTGGCCGGTCAGGTGCAGCTCGACCGTGCGACTGGGTGCGCGGCCGTCCGGGTCGCGGAACGTGCTGCGCAGATCGGCGTAGGTCAGCACGCGTCGGCCGTTGTCGCGCAGGCCAATGCCCGGATCGTCCAGCTTGGGCGCGGGTGTCATCGTCTGCATGTCGACGAGTGGGTTGCCGGTTTCGGTGGTCGGGTGCTGCTGCATTCCGCCGGCGCCGTGATCCATGCTCGCCATGCTTCCGCCGGCCATTGCGCTTCCGGCCATCGACGACATGTCGTGGCCGCTGTGGTCCATGCCAGCCATTGCGCTATTGGACATCGACGACATGTCGTGACCGCCGCCGCCCATTCCGCCGTGGCCCATGTCGTCCATGGTGAGGAGCGGCTTGGGACCGACGTCGGGCACAGGTGCACGCAAACCGTCTCGGACAGCGAGGGTGCCGCTGATGTAGCCGGTGCGCCCCAGGTCCTGCGCGAAGATGGTGAACGCATCCTGCCCGGTGGGTTCGACGATGACGTCGAAGGTCTCGGCGGTGGCAATGCGGAACTCGTCGACCGTGACCGGATGCACGTACTGGCCGTCGGCCGCGACCACCGTCATCTTCAGACCCGGGATGCGCACGTCGAAGTGCGTCATCGCGGAGCCGTTGATGAAGCGAAGGCGGACCTTCTCACCAGACCGGAAGAGGCCGGTCCAGTTACCGAGCGAAGTCGTGCCGTTCATGAGGAAGGTGTAGGTGTTGCCATTGACGTCCGACAGGTCGGTCGGCGTCATCCGCATCGCGCCCGCCCACATCTTGCGGTCTTCGACCGTGGGGGCCCAGCCGCGCTGCTTAACGTCGTCGAAGAAGTCGCCGACCGTCTGCTTGGCGTAGTTGTCGAAATCCGACCGCTTCTTGAGCCTGGCGAACAGGTGGCGCGGATCGAGATCGGTCCAGTCCGACAGCATGACCACGTAGTCGCGGTCATAGGCGAAGGGTTCGGGCTCGAGCGGCTCGATCACCAGCGGCCCATACAGGCCGGCCTGCTCCTGGAATCCGGAGTGGCTGTGGTACCAGTAGGTTCCGCCCTGCACGACGTTGAAGCGGTACTGGTAGGTGTCGCCGCGGTTGATGCCGTCGAAGCTCAGCCCGGGCACGCCGTCCATGTTGGCCGGCAGCAGGATGCCGTGCCAGTGGATCGATGTCTGGTTACCATGGATCGAGCCGGGGGGCAGGGCATTGCGGACCCGCAGGTTGACGGTGGTGCCTTCGCGCCAGCGCAGCAGCGGCGCCGGAATCGAGCCGTTGACCGTGATCGCCGGGCGCGTGGCACCGGTGAAGTTCATCGGGGTCTCGCCGATTGTCAGGTCGAAGTCGGTGCCCGAGAGCACGTTGGGTACGCCTTCGGCCTTGACGGCCCAGCTGGAGCGGGGCCATAGGCCGAGGGCTGCAACGGCGCCTCCGGCGGCAAGGCCTTGGACAAAGTGGCGGCGCGACGGGGAGGACAGCCCCTCGGCGCGGCCGAAAAGATCGGATGACATGGGAACTCCGGGAAAGGTCGAGGGCTCGCAAGGCGAGCGTTACCCCGTCTGTGCGGAGCAGCAGACAGGGTCCATCAGCGCCTTAGAAGGCGCATAGCGACACTTAGCCGATCGGAGGTCGGAAGAGGTTGGTCAGGACCGCGGAGGCGCGCACCGACAGGAACGGTTCGGCAGTTTGCCGGTGCCGGACGGTGAAGTCGGCGAATGTCGACCCGGCGATGGCTGCGGAACAATGGTGCATGCACGCACAGCAGTTGCCGGTCTCACAACAATCGTCCAATGGCGGTGCTGTCCCGGTCTGGTCAGCAGCCTGTGGGTGATGATGGTCGTCGGTCACCGGAGCGATCACTGCGACACCATGGCAGGCGGCCATAGCCTCCGCCACTGTCTGCGACGCCGTCACATGGGCGGCGTCCGCCGCGCCGCGCAGGTGCTCCATGTGCATGGATGCACCAGCGATTCCCGGACCGTTGGCCAACAAGGCCACGATCAGAAAAAACCGCATCAGGAGTGCACGGAGAGACATGTGCACTATATATACAGGCACACGTAAACAGCAGATGAATACACACGGCAACGCGTGGGTATAGATAGCGGGTCGGCAATATTCGTGGGATGCCGCGTTCGATAACTAAACCGCTGGCGACGACATTTATTTCGCCGTCGTGCGCGGCGGCTTGCGGCGCTGGGGCTCGGCCGCCGGGCTGAAGCGCTCGAGCAACTCTTGCGTGGCTTCCAAGTGGGCGCTGACTCGCGCGGCCTCGGCCTGGGCCTGCTGCCGATGGGTGCGTTCCTGCTCCAATGCGTCGTGTGCAACGGTTAATTCGTCCCGCAGCGTGTCCAGACGGTGCGTGTCATCGGCCCAGCGGGTCTGCAGCGCGGTGTGTTCGGCGGCCAGCAGCTTCAGGCCGTCCAGCGCTTGCTGCTGCCCTGCGGCGTCTTCGCGGGCTTGGCGCAGGTCCTGTTCCAGCCGTCCATTGAGCTCGAGCAGGCGCCCGGCGTCGCGGTTGAGCTGCAGCAGTTCGTGGTTCTTGGCGGTCAGCGTCTCGTTGGCCTGGCGCAGCGCGACCTGCAACTCCTGCACCTGCTGCTCGTGCCGACGCTGCTCCTGCTCGCGCTGCTCCCGCACCGAGGTGCGGTAGTGCTCCAGCGCCTCGCGCGCGTGCTGGTGCTTCTCCTCCAGCGAGCGGGCGTGCGCCTCGTGCTCGGCCACCCGGGTGGTCAGCCCGGCGATGCGTTCCTCAAGCTGCCGCACCGTGGTGTTCGCCTCGGCGAGGGTCTCCCGTGCCTGCGCGTGCGCCTCGGTCTCGGCCTGCAACGCAGTTTCGGTGCGTTGCAAGTGCGTGCTCAACGCGGCCGCCTCCTGCCGCGAGGCCTCCAAGACGGTCTCGCGCTCCTGTAGCTGCGCCTGGAAGCGTTCCTGGGCGGTTGCGATGGCGGCTTCGGCCTCCTCGTGTAGGCGCGCCGCAAGCCGGCCGACCAGGTCCTGCAGCGCCTCGCTGACCGCGACCTTGGCGCCCACGCCTTGGCCGTCCTCTTCCTCCAACTCCTTGAGGTAGCGGTGAATCGTGGTCTTGGAGCCGGTGTTGCCCAGCGCCACCCGCACTGCATCGACGGAGGGGTGCTTGCCCTGCGCCACCAAGGCATCGCGGGCCCGCTGCACATCGGATTTGTAGAGCCCACTTCGCGCCATGACCGTCTCCCGGTTATTTCGTAATGTATTACATACCACGTAATTACATACTATTTCGTACGCCGATACAAGGATCACAAGACGTGTCTATCACGCGGGATAATATTGAATTATCCCGCGTAACAGGCGTTTCGGCCATTTCCAGCCGCCAAAACAGTACGAAACCGCCCAAGGCGGCGATCGCTGGGTAGTATGGCCCAGAGCGGAAGGAAGCCAGCCAGGGCGTAGGTAGGCTCCGCCACCGAGCCCGTTGGCCATCAAAGGACTGTGCATGCCGATCGAACGTATCGTCATCGACAACTTCAAGTCGTTTCGCCATCTGGACCTGCCCCTCAATGCCCACATGAACCTGGTGGTGGGCGACAACGAGGTCGGTAAGTCCACCCTGCTGGAGGCCATCCACGCGGTGGTCACCGGCCAGCTGCATGGGCGCAATCTTGCCTACGAGCTCACGCCCTACCTGTTCCACCAGCCCACGGTGCAGGAGTACTTGGGAGCGCTTGCCACGGGCACGCCGGCCCCGCCGCCACGGATCTCCATCGAAGCCTATCTGGGCGCCGACGCCGCGCTGGCGTCGTTACGCGGCACCAACAACTCCCTGCGTCTGGATACCGCCGGCATCCGGCTGCTGGTCGAGCTCAACGACGACTACCGCGAGGAGTTCAACGCCTACCTGCAGCAGCACCGGGGCGCGGTCAGCCTGCCGGTGGAGTACTACACGGTGCGCTGGTACTCCTTCGCCAACAATGGCGTCACCGCCCGCAGTATTCCGTTCGACTCGACCATCATCGACACGCACGGCATCAAGACCTTGTCCGGTGCCGATCGCTATATCGCCGGCATCATCGAGCAGGCACTGACGCCTGCGCAGCGCGTCTCGCTGTCGCTGAGCTTCCGCCGCATGCGGCAGAGCTTTTCCGAAGAAGCGGATGTGGCAGCGATCAATGCCTACTTGACCGAGCACACCGGGGACATCAGCCACCGGGCGCTGACGGTGGGGGTGGACACATCGCCGCGCTCAACGTGGGAAACCAGCCTGTCACCCTACCTGGATGAGCTCCCGTTCACCCAGGCCGGCAAGGGCGAGCAAAGCGCGGTGAAGATGAAGCTGGCGATGCACGCGGCCGGCGCGGCTCACGTGCTGCTGATCGAGGAGCCGGAGAACCATCTTTCCTATTCCAGCATGACCCAGCTGATCGACAAGATTGCGGCCCTCTCCACCGCCCAGCAGGTGATCATCGCCACCCACAGCAGCTTCGTGTTGAACAAGCTGGGCGTGGACAACGTGATCCTGTTCAGCGCGCAAGGCCAGATGAAGCTGGACCAGCTGCCGAGCGATACCCACGATTATTTCATGAAGCTGCCTGGTCACGACACGCTGCGGCTGATCCTGGCCAAACAGGCGATCCTGGTGGAAGGGCCATCTGATGAGCTGATCGTGCAGCGTGCTTACAGTGACCACCACGGCGTGGCACCGATGGCCCATGGAGTAGACATCATCTCGGTCAAATCGCTGGCATTCAAACGCTTCTTGCAGATTGCCGATCGACTGAAAATTCGGGCCAAGGTGATCACCGACAACGATGGCGACATCGCCATTGTGCAGGAACGCTATGCAGAGCACCTCACGGCGATCTACTACGATTCCGACGAAAGCGCCCCATCGCTAGAAGAGCAGTTGATCAAAGCCAACTCGCTGGCCGAACTCAATACCGTGTTGGGCAAGACGTTTGCCGATGTGGTGGCGCTGCTCAAGTACATGAAGGGCCATAAGACCGATACGGCCCTGGCGATCTTCAACAGCCCGCACTCAATCAGGTTTCCGGACTATGTCCAGCGTGCCATCACCTAACCGGGTCCTGCTCTCGGCGGCCGGCTCGGGCAAGACCACGTTGCTGGTCCGGCAGGCCTTGGAGCGGCCCGGCCGCCGCATCGCGATTGTCACCTACACGCTGGAAAATCTAGAAGAGATCCGGCGCTCGTTTGAGGTCCACGCCGGCGCGGTCCCCGCGCATGTCACCTTGCACAGCTGGTATGGCTTCCTGCTGCGCCAGTGCATCCGCCCGTACCAGGCGGTACTGTGCCCTGAGCCCCGCATCGAGACCATCCTGTTCGTAGAAGGTGTCACCAACAACCGGGCCCCACGCGCCCAGGTGGCGCGCCACTACCTGGCAGGCAACCGAATGTATTCGGACCGGGCCGCCGACTTTGCTGTCCGCTGCGATGAGCTGACCCATGGTCAGGTGGTGGCGCGCTTGGCGGCCATGTACGACGAGCTCTACATCGACGAAGTTCAGGACCTGGCCGGCTTTGATCTGGATCTGGTCGAGCGGCTGTTGAAGAGCGATATCGCCATCACGTTGGTGGGTGATACGCGCCAGGCGACGTATGCCACCAACTATGCGCAAAGGCACAGCCAGTATCGTGGACCCAATCTGGCGGCGCTGTTTCAGATCTGGGAGTCAGACGGCTTATGCCAGCTGGATCACCGCCTAATCAGTCTGCGCTGCGTCCAAGCCTTGTGCGATATGGCTGACACGCTCTATCCGCAGATGCCCCGCACCCAATCAGGCAATGGCGAGGTCACGGGGCACGATGGCATCTACCTCGTCGCTCCCGGCGACGTTGCTGCGTACATGCGAGAGTTTGCTCCCACAGTGCTCCGGCATGACCGGCGGCATGCCTGCGACGGTCTGCCTGCGGTGAACTTCGGGCAGTGCAAGGGCCGCACTTATAGCCGGGTCCTGATATTCCCCAACGGGCCGTTGACTCAGTACCTGCGCACGGCAGATGCGGCGCGCATCACAGCGCCACCGAAGTACTACGTGGCCTTCACCCGTGCGCGACAAAGCGTGGCATTTGTGTACGCCGGCGTATGTTCGCTCCCGGGGCATCAGCTCTATGTGCCTGCCAGCGCAAGCACGTAGAGCAGCGTTCGTATCTCACAGCATTGGCCGCGCCTGGCAGCCTAAGCAACACCTGGCTTGATCGACGCAGAGAACCCTGATATTTGCATCCTACAAGGATCATTGTAGACTCGGCGAATGAACGATGACTCTGCCGTCTCAGCGCTGTCTGCTCTTGCCCACTCCGACCGCCTGGCGGCATTCAGGATGCTTGTCCGCGCATGTCCCAACGGTATGTCGTCGGGTGAAATTGCCGAAGCGCTCGCGATTCCGCCACCGCGCATGAGCTTTCACCTTGCGACCTTGGAGCGGGCGAGCCTCCTGCGTTCGTGGCGCGACGGGCGGCGTGTCCTGTACGCCGCCAGCTACGAGGACATGCGCCAGCTTCTTGAATTCCTCACCGAGGACTGCTGTTCCGGGAATCCGGACATCTGCGGCGCCCTCAATAACCTCGTCACTCCTTGTCCCGCGGAGAACTGCACGTGAGCTTTCCTCAGCCGTTTAACGTCCTGTTCCTATGCACCGGCAATTCAGCCCGCTCGATCCTGGCCGAGAGCGTCCTTCGCAAGATCGGCGATGGCCGCTTCAATGCGTTCTCGGCCGGCAGCCATCCCAAGGGCGAGGTCCACCCGCTGGCGATCGAGACGCTACGTCAGGCCGACTACCCAGTCGAGGGCTTGCGCTCCAAGGCATGGGACGAGTTCGCCGTGCCGGATGCCCCGCGCATGGATTTCGTGTTCACCGTCTGCGACCAGGCCGCTGGCGAGGCGTGCCCGTTCTGGCCAGGACAGCCGGTTACCGCGCACTGGGGCATCGAGGACCCTAGCCACGAGACGCGCGGAGACATGTGGCAGCGCGCCGCATTTCGGCAGGCGCTGGTGTACATGGAGAACCGCATCAAGGCGTTCGTCGCGCTACCGATCCACACGCTGTCGCGGGCGACCTTGACGACGCAGGTAGGCGAGATCGGACAGTTGGACGGCACCTCATCATCCCAACCCGACGTGGCTTAAGAAGATCACCATGACACTGACGATCTACCATAACCCGGCCTGCGGCACGTCCCGGAATACCTTGGAAATGATGCGCCAGTCCGGCGAAGACCCGCAGGTCATCGAATACCTGCAGACGCCGCCAACGCGCGAAAAGCTGGTCGAGCTGATCGCGGCGATGGGCATCGCGCCTCGCGATCTCTTGCGCCAGAAGGGAACGCCCTACGCGGATCTGGGCTTGGACAATCCTGCGCTCACCAACGAACAACTGGTGGACGCGATGATGGAGCACCCGATCCTTATCAACCGTCCCATCGTTGTTTCCGACCGGGGCGTGGCCCTGTGCCGACCGTCCGAGAAGGTGCTCGCGCTGCTGAACAAGCCGGTGTCCTCCTTCACCAAGGAGGACGGCGAAACCGTGACGCCAGCCGGAGCGTCGACGTGATCGATCGCATCGCCGTAGATCTGCCGAGCATCGACGCAACGCAACTTGCACCGATTGACGTCGACGTACTAGCTGGGCCCGGTGACCCCAAGCACCCGCCCCGGATCCTCATCCTCTATGGCTCGCTGCGGGAACGCTCTTATTCCCGGCTGCTGGCAGAGGAAGCCGGCCGACTCTTGCGCTGGTACGGCTGCGAGGTGCGAATCTTCGATCCGCATGACTTGCCACTGCCTGACGGAGCCACCCCGGATCATCCGAAGGTGGGTGAGTTGCGCGAGCTCGCGTACTGGTCCGAAGGCATGGTTTGGGTCAGCCCGGAACGCCACGGCGCCATGACCGGGATCATGAAGGCGCAGATCGATTGGATTCCTCTGGCCGACGGCGCCAAGCGCCCAACACAAGGCAAAACCTTGGCGGTGATGCAGGTGTCCGGCGGCTCGCAGAGCTTCAACGCGGTAAACCAGCTGCGCGTCCTCGGCCGGTGGATGCGCATGGTCACCATCCCGAACCAGTCCTCGGTGGCCAAGGCATTCCAGGAATTTGATGAGGCCGGGCGCATGAAGCCATCTGCGTACTATCAGCGAGTTGCTGACGTATGCGAGGAGTTGGTGAAGTTTACTTGGCTCGTGCGTGGTCGCTCAGCGTATCTGACCGATCGCTATTCCGAGCGCGTTGAGAGCGCCGAAGAACTGTCCAAGCGCGTGAATCAGCGCTCCATCTAACCTTTGTCGGAGCGCTGCATGCTTGCACTCGCGATTTTCGTCGTCACCCTTGTATTCGTCATCTGGCAGCCGCGCGGGCTCGGTATCGGTTGGTCGGCACTCGCCGGCGCCGCAGTAGCGTTGCTCACCGGCGTCGTCGGGTGGGGTGACGTCGCCACGGTGTGGGGAATTGTCTGGGATGCGACGTTCACCTTCGTCGCACTCATCATCATCTCGCTCATCCTAGACGCGGCCGGCTTCTTCGAATGGGCTGCCCTGCATGTGGCCGGCTGGGGCGGCGGCAATGGTCGGAAGCTCTTTCCGCTGGTCGTCTTGCTGGGCGCTGCGATCGCGGCAGTATTCGCCAACGATGGCGCTGCACTCCTGCTGACGCCGATTGTTCTTGCCATTCTGCTGCGCTTGAGCCTCCCGCCTGTAAGTGCGCTGGCGTTCACTGTGGCTTGCGGTTTCATTGCTGATACGGCCAGCCTGCCGCTCGTTGTCTCGAACTTGGTCAACATCGTCACCGCGAACTTCTTTGACGTCTCATTTGGACGCTACGCAGCGGTCATGGTGCCGGTGAATTTGGTGTCGGTCGGTGCCACGCTGATCGTCCTGTGGCTCTGGTTCCGCCGCGACATTCCGCGCACTTACCCGGTCCACGATCTTGAAGCGCCGCATGAGGCGATCCGCGACAAGGCAGTCTTTCGCGCCGCCTTGCCCCTTCTTGCATCGCTGCTCGTTGCGTACTTCGTAACCGGGCCGCTCGGCGTCCCCATCGCCTTGGTGACGGGTGCGGCTGCGCTGGTGCTGATGGCAATTGCAGGTCGCTGGGCCAGAGGCGGCCGAGGCGCCACCATGGCCCTGACCAAGATTCTGCGCGGCGCGCCTTGGCAGATCGTGCTGTTCTCGGTTGGCATGTATCTGGTGGTCTATGGGCTTGGCAACGCCTGGCTGACAAAGGCGGCAAGTGCGGTGCTTGAGTGGCTGGCAGCGCAGGGAACCTTTGTGGCCACGATCGGTACCGGCTTCGCAGTGGCGGGTCTCGCATCGATCATGAACAACATGCCGGCGACGCTGGTAGGCGCGCTGGCCATCGACGGGGCCAATCTTCCGGCCGCCACCCGCGAGTTGATGATCTATGCCAACGTCGTGGGCAATGACCTTGGCCCCAAGCTCACTCCGATTGGGTCGCTCGCGACCCTGCTGTGGCTGCACGTCCTTGCCGGCAAGGGCCAACGGATTACGTGGGGGCAGTACATGAAGGTGGGGCTAATCCTCACCCCCCCCGTCCTGTTGGCCACGCTCATCGCGCTCTGGATCTGGCTGCCGCTCGCCCAATGACCTTGTCGGCGCACAGGGCTGCCAGCAGTGGTTACATTTTCTTCAGGGGTGCTGCGGTGGGTGGCGGCGGCACCGGGCCCGGGTCGTTGAAGCACAGCATCACCTGATCGATGCCGAATTGATCGGCCAGCACGCGGGCGGTCACCGCGTGCACCAGATCCAGGTCGACCGAGGGCGCAGCGACGGTGATGGTGGCCGCGATCGCACGGCCATGCTCACCGGCGACCAGGCGCAGGTCGTCCACCGCTTTCACGCCTGGGTCGGTAAACATCGCCGCACGCACCTGTTCCAGGTTGAGCTCGTTCATGGGGACTCCAAGGCAGTGCGATCGCCAGCGGTGGCGCGGTCGCGGTGCAGCCAGCGGTACAGCACCGGCAGCACCAGCAGGGTCAACGCAGTGGACGATACGATACCGCCGATGACGACAGTGGCCAGCGGTCGCTGCACTTCCGAGCCGGCGCCGACATTCAAGGCCATGGGCAGAAACCCAAGTGAAGCCACCAGGGCGGTCATCAGCACCGGTCGCAGCCGGCCAAGGGCGCCGTCGCGTACCGCTTCGTCCAGCGGATCACCCTGTTCGCGCAAGCGCCGAATGAAAGCGATCATGACCAGGCCGTTGAGTACGGCCACGCCCGACAGCGCGCTGAAGCCCACGCCGGCCGAGATCGACAGCGGAATCCCGCGCAGGGCCAGTGCCAGCACACCGCCGGTCAGCGCCAGTGGCACGCCACTGAACACGATGGTCGCATCCTTGGCCGAACCGAAGGCCATGAACAGCAGGGCGAAGATCAACGCCAGTGTCACTGGGACCACCACCCCCAGACGTTGGGTCGCCGAGATCAGCTGCTCGAAGGTGCCGCCGTAATCGATCCAGTAGCCCTCTGGAAGCGTCACATCCTGGCTGATGCGCGTGCGCAGCTCGCCAACGAACCCGCCCAAATCGCGTTCGCGCACGTTGGCGGTGATCACCACCCTCCGCTTGCCGTTCTCGCGATTGATTTGGTTGGGCCCACGTTCCACCTGGATCTTCGCCACTTCCCGCAGCGGCACCGTGCGAGGCTCACCATTGGCGCCGGCAGCCAGGCGGCTGGACTCATCGACACTGGTGCTTGCCGGCAACGGAATGGGCAGGTCTGCCAGCACAGCGGGGTCTTGGCGCTGCGATTCAGGCAGGCGCACGACCAGGTCGAAGCGGCGGTCACCCTCGATGAGCTGGCCAGCAACGCTGCCG
This sequence comes from Stenotrophomonas sp. Bg11-02, assembly GCF_002836635.1. Classification (NCBI taxonomy): domain Bacteria; kingdom Pseudomonadati; phylum Pseudomonadota; class Gammaproteobacteria; order Lysobacterales; family Lysobacteraceae; genus Stenotrophomonas; species Stenotrophomonas sp. Bg11-02. Next base: position 127,009 of record NZ_PJAY01000069.1, on the reverse strand, counting down.
CCGATGGCGGTGGCCACCGTCTCCTGCACATCGCCCGGATTCAGGCCATACCGTGCCAATGCCGCCGGATCCGGCGTGATGGTCAGCAGCGGTAGGCCCGAGACCTGCTCAGCCTTGACGTCTTCGGCGCCGGGCACGCTACGCATGACCCGCTCGACCCGGCTGGCCAGGCGTGTCAGCTGGTCCAGGTTGTCGCCGTAGACCTTGACCGCTACGTCCGAGCGGACGCCGGAGATCAGCTCGTTGGTGCGCATCTGGATGGGCTGGGTGAACTCGTAGTTGCTGCCCGGGATTTCCTTGGCTGCCGCCTCCAGCTCTTCCACCAGCTCGGCCTTGGGCTTGCGCGGGTTGGGCCACTGGTCTCGGGGCTTGAGCATCAGGAAGGTGTCGGCCATCGATGGCGGCATCGGATCGGTGGCCACCTCTGCGGTGCCGATCTTGGAGAAGATGTTGGCCACCTCCGGGAACTGGGCCAGGCGCTTCTCCAGCGTTTCCTGCATGGTCACCGACTGCTCCAGGCTGGTGCCGGGAATACGCATGGGTTGCAAGGTGATGTCGCCTTCATCCAAGCTCGGCACGAACTCCGAACCCAGGCGGGTGGCCAGCACGCCACAGCCCACCACCAGCACGGCCGCGCCGGCCAGCACCACGACCCGGCTCCGCAGTGCCCAATCCAGCAGCGGCGTATAGCGGGCGCGCGACCAGCGCATCAGGCGGTTGTCGTGCTCGGCCACGCGGCCGCGCAGGAAGGTGGCGATCGCCGCCGGCACGAAGGTCAGCGACAACACCATGGCACCGGTCAGGGCCAGCACCACCGTGATCGCCATCGGGTGGAACATTTTCCCTTCCACCCCGGACAGCGCGAAGATCGGCAGGTAGACCGCGGCGATGATGCCCAGGCCAAACAGGCTGGGACGGATCACCTCGGCGGTGGCCGAGGCGGTCAGGTCATAGCGCTCTTCATCGTTGAGCTGGCGGCCCAGCGCGTGCTGCGCCTCCCCGAACCGGCGCAGACAGTTCTCGATGATGATCACCGCCCCGTCCACGATCAGGCCGAAGTCCAGCGCGCCCAGGCTCATCAGGTTGCCCGATACGCCGCCACGCACCATGCCGATGATGGTGAACAGCATCGCCAGCGGAATCACCGCCGCAGTGATCAACGAGGCGCGCACATTGCCCAGCAGCAGGAACAGCACCACCACCACCAGCAGCGCGCCCTCGATCAGGTTCTTGGACACCGTGCCGATGGTGCGATCCACCAGCGCGGTGCGGTCATAGACGGCCTTGGCATGGACGCCGGCAGGCAGGCTGGCGTTGGCGGCATCCAGCTTGGCCGCGGCCGCCTGGGAGACTTCCCGGCTGTTGGCGCCGAACAACATGAAGGCGGTACCGACCACGACCTCGTGGCCATTCTGGGTGGCCGCGCCGGTGCGAAGCTCCTTACCTTCGCCGACGCCGGCGACGTCGCGCACCCGGATGGGCACGCCATCGCGGCGGTCCAGCACGATGTTGCCGATCGCCTCCAGATTGGCCAGCTGGCCGGGAACGCGCACCAGGAATTGCTGTCCATTGCGCTCGATGTAGCCGGCGCCAATGTTCTGGTTGTTGCGCATGACCGCGGCGACCACGTCGTTCAACGTGAAGCCCAGCGCCACCAACTGAGCTGGATCGGGAGTGATGTGGATCTGCCGCTCGAAGCCGCCGATGGTGTTGACCTCGGTGACGCCGGGCGTGGTGCGCAGCTGCGGCCGGATCACCCAGTCCTGCAGGGTGCGCAGGTCGGTGGCCGTGTACGGGGTGCCGTCGGGCTTGCGAGCGTTGGGCTCGGCCTCCACGGTGTACATAAAGATCTCGCCCAACCCGGTGGAGATCGGCCCCATTTCCGGGTCCAATCCGTCAGGCAGCTGGGAGGCGATCTGCTGCAGGCGCTCGGCGACCTGTTGGCGGGCAAAGTACAGGTCGGTGCCGTCCTTGAACACCACGGTGACCTGTGAGAGCCCATAACGCGACAGCGAGCGACTGTAATCCAGCTTGGGCAAGCCGGCCATGGCCGTTTAGATGGCAAAGGTGACCCGTTGTTCGGCCTCCAGCGGCGAGTAACCCGGGGCCTGGGTGTTGATCTGGACCTGGACGTTGGTGATGTCGGGTGTGGCGTCAATGGAAAGGTGACGGTAGCTCCACACGCCCAGCGCAACCAGCGCAGCGGTGAGCACCAGCGTCAGCCAGCGATGGCGGATGGACAGCCCAATGAGGCGTTCGAGCATGGCGGGCCTCATTCCTCTTCCACGGTGGACTTTTCGATGTCGGCCTTGATCAGGAAGCTCTGGGCCACCACCACCTGTTCACCGGCCTTGAGGCCTTCCAGCACTTCGGCGCGTTCGGCGTCGCGGCGCCCCAGCTTCACCGGCCGGGTGCGGTAGGTCTCGCCCTGCTGCACGTAGACCACGTCCTGGTCTTCAGCGGTCTGCAGCGCCGTGATCGGCACCACCAGCGCGGCCGATTGGCGATCCACGGTGACCCGCGCCTTCACCGCCGACCCCGGCCGCCACAGGCCATCGGTGTTGGCCACGGTGGCGCGCGCAATGGTGCTTTGGCTGGCGGTGGCGGTGCCGGGCAGGACGCGCTCCAAGGTGGTCTGTGCGGTGACCCCATCGCTCAAGCGGGTAACCGTCACCGGCACGCCGGCACCGATGTGCTGGGCGTCGGCGCCGAAGATGTGTAGGTCCACCCACAGGTTGGATAGGTCGGCGACCTCGAACAGCGGCGCGCCCTCAGCCGCCGCCATGCCCACGGCGGCCGTGCGCGCCATCACCACGCCACTGATTGGCGCAGTGACGGTATAGGTGGTCAGGCTCAGATTGCTCTCTACCGTGGCCAGTGCCTGGCCGGCCCGTACCTGATCACCCACGCCGGCTCGCACGGAGCGGACCGGTCCGGGGAAGCGTGCCGTGACCTGCGCGATGCGACCGTCAATCGGGGTCAACAGCCCTTGCACCTCATGCTCATCGGCAATCTCACCGGGGCCTGCCGGTGCGACCTGGATACCCGCTGCCTGCGCAGCTTTGGCGGCAATCTTGGTTTCCAGCGGCGCTTCCTCGTGCTCGCCGTGCTCTTCGCCCTCAGCGGCGGCGGCGCCCTCGGAGGCTTCGTTGGGGGCGGACGCATTGCAGGCTGTTAGCAACAGGGCCATGCCCAGTGCGGTCCAGGAAAAGCGATTCATGGGGTCTCTCCGGTGGAAGCGGCCGCCGCCGGCGTTACAAGCGCCTGTCCGGTCAGTCGTTGAATTTCGATCAGGGCGCGCTGCGCATCGAGCGCCACCTCCAGCTGCTGCTGGGCCATGGCCGTGCGTTCGGACTGCAGCTGTGCCCATTCCAGGTAGCTGATCGCGCCGGCGCGATAGGCGCGCTCGGCGGCCTGCTCAGCCCGGGCCAGCTTCGGCAGCACGTCGCCTTGCAGCCGTGCCACCTCCGCCTGCGCCACGGTGTAGCGGCCATGGGCCTCGACCAAGGTGGAATACAGCGACAGGCCCTTGGCCTCGCGCTCGATCGTCAGGACCTCCAGCTCGGCCTCGCCGGCGCGAATCTCCGGCTGTGCGCGGCTGCGGCTGCCCAGCGGCATGGACAGGCTGGCCACCAGCGCGGTGTCGTCGGTCTCCTGCAGGCGGCGCACACCGAGCTGCCAGGACAGGTCCGGCGAGGCCGCCGAACGCGCCAGCTGCAGTCGTGCCTGCGCGATCCGGCGGGCATCGACAAACTGCGCCAACTCGGGAGTGCGCTCCAATTCCTCGGCCAGCGACTGCATGGACGCGATCGCCGGCAGGACCATGGGATCGGCCGCGGCCACCTCGAAGCTCGGAGCACGTTCGCCCCAGAGGGCAGCAAGGTGCTGTCGGGCGGCAATACGCTGCTGCTCGGCCCGATCACGGGTCAATTCTGCTCGCGCCAGTGCTGCTTGTGCGGTGAGCACCACCGATTCGGGAGACGCGCCAGCCTGCAGGCGCTGCCGGGCAGCGGCGACGGTCCGCTGGCGCTGGCCGACATCCATGTTCGCCAGGCTACGTTGCCGGTCGGCACCGACAACGGCCAAATAGCGCTGCGCCGTCTCGGCGAGCAGGTCCAGCCGCCCGGTCTCGCGCTGCACGGCCAGTGCATCAATCCGGCTTTGGGCCAAGGTGCGGCGGGCGTCGAGCTTGCCGCCGCGCTCCAGGACCGAGCTCAGGCTCAAGGTCAACTCCGCGCTGTCCAGGCCACGGGCCGCGCCCGTGCCCAGCGCATTTTCAACCTCCGCCCCCAACGTCCACGGTGGCCGCTGCACGGCCTGGTCCCGCTCGGCCGCAAGCACGGTGGCCCGCGCATCGACCAGGCGCAGCTCGGGGTGGGTTTGGGCCACGCGTGCAAACGCGTCGTCCAAGGTCATCAGCTCTTCTGCTGTCGCCGGCGTTGCCGCCGCGCTCAACAGTAGCCACGCGGCCAGGGCCGCCAATCGCACATGCATGAAGTACTCCAGAATTTTCGATATCCAACAGGGATCCGGCGCACGCCGGCGCGCATCACCCTGCGATCGGCGGCCGGAACGGCGCGAGCAGGTGCTCATGCCGATATCTGTCCGCATGGGCTGTCGCCGACGGCCAATGCCAGCCGATATGAGCAATGGCCAACACTATTTCTGGAGCCGGCGCGGCCTGGCTACAGCACAGCACCAGCTGCTGTAGCCGGTGCAGCGCGGCGTCTACGCCACGCTCGGAAGCTGGTGATGCCACTGCCGGGTCATGGTCGGCCGCGGCCAGATGGGTTTGAGCATGGAGCTCGCCAACCACTGCCAGCACCGGCTGCGTCACAAGGCCCACGGCCAAGTGCGCCAGCAGCAGCCAGCGCAGGCCACAGCTCAGCCGGCCAAGCGCTGTCATGCAGGCGTTTTGCGCGCGTCGGCACGCGCCCGGCGAGCATCACCCAAGATCTCGAAAGCCTCCTTGATCACATACAGGCCGATCAGGGCGCCGATCACGAAATCCGGGTAGGGGCTGGCCAGCCACCACACCAACAGGCCGGCCAGAATCACCCCAACGTTGGCCACCACATCGGCGCGGGTAAACAGCCAGGTCGCTCGCAGATGCACTTCGCCGGACTTCAAGGGGGCGAGCATACGGAGCACTTTCAGGTTCACGGCCAGCGAGACCAGAGCGGTACCGATCATCCAACCGCTGACCGGCTCGGCGCCGTACATCACCCGGCGGCCGACTTCGACCAGCACGCCTACGCCCAGCACCAGCAGCACGCTGCCACTGACCCACGCGGCGTTGGCCTTGAAGCGCGCCGTGCGCCCGATAGCGACCAGGCCAATGGCATAGGCGGTGGCGTCAGACAGCATGTCCAGCGCGTCAGCCAGCAGCCCGGTGGAATGGGCAATCCAGCCGGCAATGCCGCCGATCACGGCCATCGCTGCATTCAGCACCAAGGCGATCCAGAGGATGCGCCGCTCCTCCTTGTTCTTGGCTTCGTGGTGGCACCCGCAATCACTCATGTCCTGGTCCTCTGCTGTGTTGTTTCATTGCTTGTTTGCGCCTGGCTGTCTACGCACACCGGAACGGGCATTGGCGAGGAACCCCACGATAGCGGCGGTGCCTACCAGTACCTGCGCCAGCAGCGACTGCCAGGTGGGATACAGGCCGATCCATTCGATGCGCGGCAACGCGAGCGGCGTTTGAGAGATCCAGCCCGCTTCCTGCAACGCGGCCACGCCTTTACCTATCAGGATGACCGCCATCACCGCGATGAGAATCGAGCTGATCGAAAAGAACCGGCCAATCGGCAGTCGCCTGCTCATGCGCAGCATCCAGTACGCCACCGCAGCCAACACCGCGATTCCCGCCACCAGGCCTGCGAGGATGGCGGTGGACGCCTGATCGCTCCACATCGCGATGTAGAACAAGATCGTCTCAAACACCTCGCGGTACACCGCGACAAAGGCCAGCATGAAAAGGAAAACAGCCGAGCGCCGTGTCAGCGCAGTCGTCAGCTTGGCGTGCAGGTACTCCTGCCACCGCCCTGCAAGGCTCTTTTGGTGCATCCAGATGCCTACGCTGAGCAGGACAGCGGCAGCGAACAAGGCCGAGACGCCCTCAGTGACTTCCCGGTTCGCACCGCTGATATCGACAAAGTAAGTGGCCACTGCCCAGGTCGCTGCGCCTGCCAACAACGCGCAGATCCAACCCGCATGCACATACGGCAACACATCAGACCGCTCGGCTTTACGCAAGAACGCCACGATGCCAATCACGATCAGCAGCGCTTCCAGTCCTTCGCGCACCAAAATGGTAAAGCTGCCCAGAAACGCGGTGCTGGCGCCTATTCGGGTGTCCTGCAGCGCCACGTCCGCGCGATCAAACAGCTGGGCAATTTGCGCTGCCTGCCCGGCAACGTCAGCCGCGGGCGCATGCTGATCCAGCTGCGCGCGGTAGCCTGCCATGGCCGTCTCGATCTCTCGCAGCAATGACGGATTGCGCGTGGCCAGCGTGGGTTCAAGCGGCTCTACACCATCCAGATAGGACGAGAGCGCAAGCTTTTTGGCTTGAGCCAGGTCCTCATCAGCGTAAGCGCGCTGGCTGGCGGCCAGTCGCTGCCGCGCCACCGCAAAGCGATCGGCTCCTGGTACCGCTTCGTTTACTGCCTGTGGCTGCGAACGCAGGTAGGCGATGATCGCGTTTGCCTGATCGGCGGGCATCGTGGTGGCAAGATCGGCCTCTCGCGTGCGTGTCAGCGCTTCGAGCGAGGGAATGTGCGTATGGGCCTCGGCACTGGTGCGCCATAACGCCTCACCTTGAGCCTTGGCTTGCGAGGAGTACCCCAAGCTGCCCACATAGAATGCCAACGCCCAGCGATCACTTTCTGACAGCCCAGAGAAGCTGACCATGCCGGTACCCGGCACACCCTGGGAAATGACCTCGTACAACGACAGCGGCGTTCGCTGCGCGGCGCGAGTGGCATCGGTGAACGCGATCGGCGGCGGACTTAACGCTTGCGCGGCGGGGCCATCACCGTAACCCGTGGGGCCGTGACAGGCCGCGCACTGCTGGCTGTAGATGGACGCGGCCTGGGAGGTCTTCGGCGGGCTCGCCGGAACAGCGCCGATCGGGTAGCGGGCCAACAGCGCCGTGCCGAGCCCGCGCGCCAACGTTGCCACTTGCGCAGGGTCGGCCTTCTCTGCCACCGCCTGGACCAGGCGGTCGGCCTGGGTCGTCAGCTCCTGCTGGTTCTGGCCACCGGGCAATGCTCCCAGCTGACTGCGCACGGCGCCGGCAAACTCGCTCATTTCGGCGTATTCGTTGGGGGCAATTACGCGGCCGGCCTGGACCGCGCCGGGGTAGTCGACCGCGATGTAATCGAGCATCTGCCAGGTTTGGCGCAGGTCTGCTGCGGCAGGCTCCGCCTGAGCAGAAGCGGGCAGAACCCAGCCGATCAGCAAGGCAATCAGGCAGTAGCGAATCAAGGCGTTGGGCAGTGGCATGGTCGTCACACGCAGCGCCGCGGCCGGAGTGGCGGCGGATACGGGTTCAGCGTAAAGTCCGTAGCTACTACGGAGTCAAGCGTACTACGAATGAAAATCAGTCAGGCTGCCGACGCCAGCGGATGCCACTTGGAGACGATTCGCTATTACGAGCGGATCGGGCTGCTGCCGCGCCCGGGGCGCACGGGCAACGGCTACCGGGTCTATGGCCCGGCCGACATCGAGCGGCTGCGCTTCATTGCGCGTGGCCGGGACCTGGGCTTCAGCCTGGAGGAGGTCCGCAGCCTGCTGCAGCTGGCCGGCGATGAGGAGCTTTCGTGCGGGGACGTGGACCGGTTGGCCCGCAGCCATCTGGCCGACGTGCGCGCCCGCATGGCCGACCTGCAGCGCATGGCCAGCGAGCTGGAACGGGTGATTGCCAGTTGCCATGGCGGCCAGCGGGCCGAATGCACCATCCTGTCAACGCTGCGCCAGCCGGCCGCTGTGGAGGCCACGCGCCAGTGACCGAACTGGACCGCTACCTCGATGCGGCCACGCGCCAGAACACGGTGCGCAGCTACGCCTCGGCGCTGCGGCACTTCGAGGTCGACTGGCAGGGTCACCTGCCGGCCACCCCGGACAGCGTGGCCCGGTACTTGGCCGCATACGCGCAGACCCTGGCTGCGAGCACGCTGCGCCAGCGGCTGGCTGCCATTGCCTCCTGGCATCGCGATCATGGGTTTGTCGATCCCACCCGGTCGCCGCTGGTGCGCAAGGTCCTCAAAGGCATCAAGACCCTGCACCCGGGCCAGGTCAAGCAGGCCGCGCCGCTCCAGATTCGGCGGCTGGTCGAGCTCGATGACTGGCTGGCCGCGGCGATCGCTGCGGCACATGCCCGGGGCGACGGAGCTGCGGTGCTGCGCCATCAACGCGACCGAGCGCTGGTGTTGCTTGGGTTCTGGCGGGGCTTCCGTGGCGATGAACTGCTGCGTCTGGACGTGGCCCATCTCACGCTGGTGCCGGGACAGGGGATGACCTGCTTCCTGCCACGCAGCAAGGGTGATCGGCAGGCAGCCGGCGTCACCTACAAGGTGCCGGCGCTGTCGCGGTTGTGCCCGGTGGAGGCGACCCAAACCTGGCTGCAGGCGGCTGACCTGCAAGAAGGGCCGGTGTTTCGTGCAGTCAACCAATGGGGCAAGGTAAGCGCCGAAGGTCTCCATCCCAACAGCCTGGTGCGCCTGCTGCGCGAGCTGCTGGCCAGTGCGGGCTTTGCGGATGCGGGGCTCCACAGCAGCCACTCGCTGCGCCGCGGGTTTGCCAGCTGGGCCAACGACCAAGGCTGGGATATGAAGGCGCTGATGGAGTACGTGGGCTGGCGCGATGTGCACTCGGCCATGCGTTACCTGGACGGGCGTGACCCGTTCGCCCGGGATCGCATTGAAGCGAGCCTGCCCAGCCCAACCGCGCCAGCTCCGACGATGGTGCTGCCGGCGCCCGAGGGCAAATCTGCCCTGCAGCTGCGCCTACGCCTGGTGCTGACCCCGTTTGCCCGCGCCGGCCGCGGCGCGGCCAGAGCCCGGGGTCGGATCGAAGAGATCTGCTTGGCCCCGTTCAAGGCTATGCGCCTGAACACCGCCAGCAGCGAGTACCGGTTGACTGTTCCCACCGATCCCGACCGGGATCTGGATGAAATCCTGGCCACGTTGCTCGATGACATGCACCGCATGGCCGATACGCACCAGTGTTTCCTGGAAGCGTCACTCAGTACAGACGACGGCCGGCACTGGGACTGATTCCCCTCACAACCTCCGGATCCAATGGCTACCCTTCACGAGACCGCCTACCCGCGACTGAAGCCTGATCCCACCGCCAAGGAACTGGAGGAGGTCTATACCCCTACCGCAGCTGAAATCGCCTTTGCCAAGCAGCTGACTGCCCAGCCGGGTCCGCAGCTGGCGGTACTGATCCATCTCAAGCTCTTCCAACGCTTAGGCTACTTCACGCTGTTGGCGGAGGTGCCTGAGCGGATCCGGCAGCACATCGCCAAGGCCGCACGTCTCGGCCGCGTGCTGGCCTCCGACCAGCTCGAACGCTATGACGTCTCCGGCAGCAAGCGCCGGCATATGCCACAACTTCGGCAGTTCATTGGGGTACGTCCCTTGGACAAGTCGGGGCTGGCTTGGCTGGATACGGTGGCCACCGCCGCAGCCCAGACCAAGCACACCATCCCAGACATCGTGAACGTCCTGCTTGAAGAGCTGGTGCACCATCGCTACGAACTGCCTGGCTTCCGCACCCTGGAGCTGGCCGCCATCGGTGCCCGCGAGCGGGTCAATTTGGGGTACTACCGCAGCATCAGCCATGCACTGACGCCTGCCACGCGCACGCTCATCGACGAACTGCTGCGCGCACCGGAAGGGTCCAGGTTCACCGGCTGGCAATCACTCAAGCGCGAGCCCGGCCGGCCCACCAACAAGAAAGTTCGGTTCTACCTGCAGCACATCCGCATGCTGCAGCAGTTGGCCGACCAGCTGCCTCCCATCGATGTGCCGGTGCCCAAGCTCAAGCAGTTCCGTGCGATGGCTCGGGCCTATGACGCCAGCGAGCTGGCCGAACTGGCTCCGGACAAGCGCTATGCGCTGGCCACCATCTTCATTCGCGCCCAGCATGCCAAGACACTGGGTGATGCAGCCGAGTTGTTCATCAAGCAGGTGCGTGGATTGGAAAACACCGCGCAACAGAAGCTACTGGCGTATCAGCTCGAACACGCCAAACGGGCCGACTTCCTCATCGGCCAGCTCAAAGAGATCCTGCAGGCCTATCAGCTCGATGGTAGCGATAGCCAGCGCGTGGACGCGATCGACAACAGCCTGGAAGCGGAAGTGTCGACCTTGCTGGCCGAATGCGAAGAACATATGGCCTACGCTGGGAAAAACTACCTGCCTTTCATGCTGCAACCCTACGGCGCGATCAGGCCGCTACTGTTCAACGGGCTGGAGCTGATGAACTTGCGGGCGACCAGCCACGATGCTGGAATGGAGCCGTTGATCGCAGCGGTGCTGTCGCTGCGCAACCAACGCCGTGAGCTGATCGAGGTGGCTTCCCTCGGTTTGGACCCGGAAAAGGACTTCGATTGGATGTCCAAGCTCTGGCGTCAGCACGTGTTTGGCAAGCGGGCCAGTGCGGCAGGCGCAGGCTGGATGCACCGCAAGTACTTCGAGCTGGCCGTGCTGGTGCAGGTCAAAGACGAGCTGAAGTCCGGAGATCTCTTCATTCCCAGCAGCGAGCGTTTTGACGACTACCGCGAGCAGCTGGTCGATGAAGCCACCTTGGCACAGGAACTGGAAGCCTATGGGCAGGTGTCAGGCCTGCCCACCGACGCCGCGACTTTCGTGGCTGGGTTGCGCACACAACTGACCGCCCTGGCCGATGAGGTCGACGCGCGTTTCCCGGAGAACGTGCATGCGGACATCCTGGAAGGACGTCTGGTATTGCGGAAGGGGCAACGCGCCGAAGTCTCCAGTGCAATTGCTACCGTGGACGGCCTCATCACTGAACGGCTGCCCGAGTCCAGCATCGTCGATGTTCTGATCGATGCCAGCCAATGGCTGGATCTGCACCGCTTCTTCCGTCCGATCGCCGGCACCGAGAGCCAGGTTGAAGATCTTCCTCGGCGCGTGATCACCACGCTTTTTTGCTATGGCTGCAACCTGGGCCCGACGCAGACGGCGCGGTCGATCAAGGGCTTCAGCCGGCGCCAGGTCGCTTGGCTCAATCTCAAATACGTGACCGAAGATGTGCTTGAAAAGGCCATCGTAGAGGTCATCAATACCTACAATAAATTCGACCTGCCGGGCTATTGGGGCAGCGGGAAGAGCGCATCAGCAGATGGCACCAAGTGGAGCGTCTACGAAGACAACCTCCTGTCGGAGTACCACATCCGCTACGGTGGCTATGGCGGCATCGGCTACTACCACGTGTCCGACAAATACGTGGCGCTGTTCAGCCACTTCATTCCTTGTGGCGTGCACGAGGGCATCTACATCCTGGACGGCCTGTTGGCCAACACTTCCGACATCCAGCCTGAGATTGTCCATGGCGACACGCAGGCCCAAAGCTATCCGGTCTTCGGCTTGGCCCACATGCTGGGGATCCAACTGATGCCCAGGATCCGAAACATCAAGGACCTGACATTCTTCCGGCCGGAGCCGGGAAGGGCCTACAAGAACATCCAGGCACTGTTCGGAGACAGCATTGACTGGCAACTGATCGCCACCCATCTTCACGACATGCTGCGGGTGGTCATCTCAATCCGACTGGGCAAGATCACCGCGTCCTCGATCCTGCGTCGGCTGGGCACCTACAGCCGGAAGAACAAGCTGTACTTCGCATTCCGGGAGCTAGGCAAGGCCGTTAGAACGCTGTTCTTGCTGCGCTACATTGATGACAACGAGATCCGCAAAACGATCAATGCCGCGACCAACAAGAGCGAGGAATACAACGGCTTCGTGAAGTGGGTGTTCTTTGGCAGCCAAGGGATCATTGCTGAGAACGTCCAACACGAACAGCGCAAGATCATCAAGTACAGCCAGTTGGTGGCGAACATGATCATCCTCCACAACGTGGAGGGCATGAGCCGGACGTTGGCTGAGATGCGGAAGGAGGGGATCGAACTGACGCCCGAGATCCTGGCCGGTTTGTCGCCTTATCGGACCAGCCACATCAATCGCTTTGGCGATTACCACCTGGATCTTGAAAGGGAAGTGGCGCCGCTGAGCTACACAGCCAAGGTTCTTGAACAGACCCCATAGACGGGGAGAACCCACCGGGGAGATGAGCAATCAGCTTGCGCTTCAGTCGCTTAGGCGGTTTTTGGCCCAGGACGTAATGATTCCCTGCCGACCCTCGAGGAGGGCGGGACTAGTGGAATTATCACTCATAGTATGTAATGTACACTACGAATATACAGTCGTAGCCGCGATAATCATCACTTATCGCTACTACGGAATCAACGGGGCAGGGCGCCCGCACAGGAGATAGCTCAATGGCTCGCGGAATCACGGAACTGGACGTGCACAGAGCCGCTGACGCGCTTGTCGCAAAGGGCGAGCGCCCGACGGTGGAGCGCGTTCGGGCGCACCTAGGCACGGGATCCCCGAACACGGTAACCCGCTTGCTGGAGACCTGGTGGCAAAGCCTCGGAAGTCGGTTGCACCCTGAGAGTCCAGGCGTGAAAGACGCTCCGGCTGTGGTGGGGAAGCTTGCCGGGCAATGGTGGGCGCTAGCGCTAGAACATGCGCGTGAGGCGGTCCTTGCTGAGTTCTCCGAGGTGCGCGAGGACCTTGCACTCAAACAAGAGGAGCTTTTTGTCCGGTCCAAGGCACTTGCAGGTGAGATGAGCGCTGTCCACGCGAGGTCGGAGGCGGCAATTGCCTCGGAACGCATCGCATGCACCCGGGTCACCGAATTGCAGCGATTGGTCGATCAGCTTCAGCTGCAGGCTGCGGAACTGGCCGAGCAACGAACCGCCGCCATTCAGCGATTTGAGCAAGTGGAGGCCTCACGCCAGTCTCTCTACGACAGGCTTCAAGAGACTGAGGAATCGGCGCGATCCGAACGAGAGAACCTGGCTGAGCATGTCAGATCTGTCGAAAATCGAGCGCTGAGTGATATCGATCGCGCTAGACAAGAGGCCAAGACATTGCAGACGCAGCTGGCGAGCGCAGTGAAAAGGAATACATCGGTTGAAACAGCGATGCGGCACAGACTTGAAAAGGCGCACTCAGCCACTGCGGCGGCAGTACAGAGGGCGGACAAACAGCGTGGCCGATGTGAAGCTCTAGAAGAGCAGCTGGCCAAGCTCCAGAACTTACCCGCAGATCTAGAGGCTGCGCTTAGGCGAAGCCAGGTTACGCCTGGTCCACGGAAGACAAGCACCAAACAGCGGGTCAAGAAGAAATCATCCAAGGCCACGAACCCAGCCAGGGAGAGCTCTTAAACCGGACGGGCTATTGGCTTGCAGCGCGCACCCCTTGGGGCGTCTGAGGGTTTAGGCTTAGAGCGCCGGTTTGCAATGGTTGGTGGCCTCAGCACTTTTATTGGCCTCTTCGAGGGATGAGGCCTCTCAAGTCCAAAGTCGGTACGCCGCTGACGCGGCTACATTTACTCATAAATCCGGAGCAGTGAACATGAGTCTGACCATCTCAGCCAAGACTGTAGGTTACCGCCAAGGTCACGTTGAAGTTCGGAACATCCATCCAGGTTGCGTGAACATAGAAGTCTGGGCAATAGATCCGGATTCAGATTTACGCCCCGCCGAGAACGGCCATTTTGTATACGAAGATCACGAGGTGATTGGCGACGTGGAGCTTGAGCTTTCACCTGATGAGGCGCTGATGCTAGCGCAGCAACTTATCGCTTCGGCCGAGGCCGCCTTGGATGCGGCTTCGACGAACAAGGCAGCAATCCTCACTTAGATCGACGGAAGAAAAGCTCCGAGCGGTGGGCTTGGAAGGGCTCATTTAAGGACAAGCCTTATTGTTGTCAGTACGCGGGTAAAAACGTCTTACAAATCAAACGTCGGCAGGGTTAAAGGCTAAACTGACAACATCTAAGATTGACGACACTCACCAGACGAGTCAGCCGTGCAAAATAATAACATAATATACATTATGCGCAATAGGATATCTGCCATCGCCTGGTTCGTCGGCTATGTTTGGCAATGGCTGCGACCCCATGTTCACGCCCGAAGGCCACCAGCGGGAAACCTTGGCCGACCCGCGCATCTAGGTGGCCACTGATCGGCGCCACCCCGGAATGCCTTTGCCACAATGAAATCCAATGCCATCTGCCTTGCCGACGCCCTCAGAATTTGCCGGGAACAGCGGTTAGGCGTTGGTGTATCCGATCACGACGCCGATCCGTCCAATGACGGCGCCAAAGATCCAGTTCGTCCTGCAGGTCACTTAGGGCGTGGTGCTCTTCGACATTGAGTGGAAAGCAGCCTTGGGGGCCGGGGGCAACGGCTTCGCTCCAGGGCCTTTTGCGGGCTGCAATTGAGCCTGCACAGAGCAAGCAAGCGAAATAAGCTGCACGCCCTGCGCCAGCAATCGATCGGAAAGCGCGTGACGTTACGTCCACTGAAACCGAGCCCTATTTGGCAGCAGCAACAGGCATCACGCTCTTTCGCACAATCTCCAACCTCCCAACATCGCCAACAGGCACGAGCATGGCCGTCCTCCGCGCCGGGTCCCACAGCGCATAGCTGTCACCAAGCCGCCCAATCAGGCTCAGGCCACGCTGCACCTTTTCATCAACAGTCACCGTTGTCACATAGTTGCCGCCGCCAGATGAAATCGTGCTGGCGCGCTCGAAACCAAGCCAGCTTGAAGCAAACGAGACATAGACCAGCATCACTAAGGCATAGATCAGCCAAGGGGAATCTTTCACGGCGGTCGGTATCACTGGCGAGAGATGGACGGCCAGCGCACAGATGATCGTGAGAAAAAGCCCTATCAGCACAGGCCACGCGTTTGACCACCAAAGCAACGCCCCTAGCCCAGTGAAGAAGATCGTTGGACCCAGCCAAGCGAATCGCTTGGTTTTGGGGGCTCCGCTCGCCAGCTTCACATCGACCCAGCTGCTAAACAGCAAGGCCACCAGCATGAGAAACAACACCATGCCGATGCCTGCCAGGCCGGCCAGCGCCCGTTCGCTCACTGCAACAAACTGAAAAGGATCAAGGCCAAAGTGGCCCCAATACGCCTTAAGATTGAGCGCGCCCTGAATCAAGCCAAACGTGACGACAGCCGAACCCCAGCCAGCCACATCGGCCGTCGTTGGGCCTCTTCGTGTACTTCCCATGTACTCCCCACCTATCAAGCGTCCCTGACGCATCCAGGATAGTGCCATGGGGTGGCGCGCGGCGTCAGCCACGCAGTGCACTCTGATTGCAGCAGATAGACGCAGACCTGAAGGGAGCATCGAGGGTTCGCCCCGTCCATCCACTTGGCGCGTCTGCCCCACTCCCGGTCAGAGCGTGTCGGTACAGGCAAAAAGTATGCGGGGCCAAAGGAGGCCTGCCATGACCACCCCCTACTCCCCTGCCCCACAGCCCATCCACGAGGCACCCTCGGCCGGGCCTGCCGTGGAGCCCAACACCCTCATCGCGCTGCTGTACAGCATCGGCTCGGGCGTGGCCGCCAACGGCCAGCCATGGCCAGAGCGGCATCAGCTGCGTGGCCGGCAGATGGCGCTGGCCAATGCCGACTGCTCGCTGACGGGCCTGCGCGTGGTGCTGGAAGTGCTGCTGGCCGCAGAACGCACCCGCCAGAATGGTGAGCCGGAGCAGTACGTCGGCGACAGGACCGGCTGCTACTGACGCTTGCTGGCGATGTACCTGAGGATGAGCGGTGTGGCGTGCGGCAGTAGAAGACAACCCCAGCTCAGCCCCATCCCGGGCGGCAGGATGCGCTGGCTTTACCAGCGCACCTGCAATCCGACGTTGCCGAACGCCCCGTCCCGGCTGACACCACTCCCATTGCCAATGGAGCGCTCGCGGCCACCGGACATCTGCAGCTGGGTGCGGCCATTCAACCGGATAGTAACGCCAGCGCTCAACGAAGCTCGGTTTCCGCCTGCTTCCAGTGGAATCTGATCCTTGTCGGCGTATGTCACCGCCGAGCGCGCATTCGATTCGTGCCACACGTCCGCTGCGAGGTACGGCGCCCACTGCACGCCCCCTGCGCTCTGGAACTGCCAGCTGCCGTTGATGCCCAGCCGCTCGCTAAGGCCCTGCGTACTGCCAAGCGATACGCGGCCCGCAGCGTCCTGCGCTGCATCGAAACGCACCTTCTGCCAAACCAGCTGGATTTCAGGCTGAAGCGTGAACTGCCCTTTACCGGCCTGCATGACAAACGGATGGCCCGCCTCGAGCGACGCCAGGTAGCCTTCGCCATGGGTGTTGAGGCTGACCGGGCCCGCGCTGGCGGAACCGCCGTAGCGCGTCAGCTGGACGACGGCATCCAGATAGCCGCCGCTGCTGCCCACGCCCGTCAGCGTGAGACCGGCACTGGTGGCGTGCAGGTCAACGCTGCCGGTTGCCCCACGCACATAGCGGGTTCGCTCATCGTTGGTGTAGATGCCCTCGACCTGCACATTGCTGCTTGCGCGCGACAGGTAGCCGCCCGCTCGCCAGTTCGTGCCTGCCGACGCGGCAGCCTGCCAGAAATCACTTCCGACCTGCAGTGCATCCAGCCTGCCCTTCGCTTCGGGCGCAACGATGGAGTCGTACCCGCTGTGCAGGCTGCGGCCTGCCACCCTTGCCCAGGCAGCACGACGCGTGTCGCCAGTGGAGGCGGCCTCTGCCCTGTCACGCCGGTTGCCCATTGCCAGTGTTCCCAGCTCGCGCGCAAGCGGCTGGATGGTGCCGTAGGTCGCCAGCTCGCGGCCGAAGATGGGCATGGCCACCGGAGGAACCGGGTCGACCGGATGGATCGGATCGACAGGGTCGACCGGATGGATCGGATCGACAGGGTCGACCGGATGGGTCGGATCGACAGGGTCGACCGGATGGATCGGATCGACAGGGTCGACCGGATGGATCGGATCGACAGGGTCGACCGGATGGATCGGATCGACAGGGTCGACCGGATGGATCGGATCGACAGGGTCGACCGGCGGCTGCACGATGAAGGCGTTGCGCAGATACCAGTTCTCGGCCGACTTGCCCTCCAGATCGCCGCGGAAGAGCCCGTACCCGAACGCACCATTTCGTGCGTAGTTTCCGAGCTTGAATGCCTCGGCCGACGTGGTGCCCCCATTGATGGCGGCAACCACCAGGATGCCATCCCCGACGGTGTGGCCTTCCGAGTCGCTGGTGTTGTGAACGCGCACGGTGGTGCTGCCGCTGGCGGCGCCGCCATCGATCACCAGCTGGCTGCTGGGCGATGCGTCGTCGCCCAGCCAGGTGTTCAGTTCCAACTGCCCCTGCTGGCCAACGTAGTTGCCGTGAATGGTCAGGTGGCCATAGTCATTTCCACTGCCCGGACGAATGACGCCGGCATTGACTACGTCACCATGAATCGTGCCGCTGCCGCTCAAGGTGGCATTGCTGGCCACTTCTGTTGCCGACCGGATGCTGCCGTCGACCTGTAGTGCGCCGCCAAGCACACGGGTGGCACCGGTGTATTCCTGGTCATCGGCGATGCGCAGGGTGCCGGTACCCATCTGCAGCAGGCCGCCAGCGCCGCTCACGGCATTGCCCAGCACGAAGTCGTCGCTGCGATTGAATTCCAGCCAGCCTTGGTTGTTGATGGCACCCGTCACGCTACCGGTGGCGCCGCCGTTGCCCAAGCGCAATGCACCGGCGGCGATGAACGTGCCGCCGGTGTAGGTGTGGTCGCCGTCCAGCACGGTAGTGCCCGAGCCGACCTGCCGCAGCGCACCGTCGCCGCCGACGCGCGGGGAAAGCACGAACGTATCGTTGCGGTCGACGTCCAGGTGCGTGCCACTGGCCAAGCTGACATCGCCAGCCAGCGTGCCGCGTGAGCCGCCATCACCGACCTGCAGCGTGCCAGCCTCCACCCGGGTCCCGCCGCTATGGGCGACGTTGCCGGACAGCACAACGGTGCCGCTGCCTGCCTGTAGCAGCTCGCCGCCGCCGGAGATGTTGGCGGACAGGGACATGCGGTCCCCACGGATGAGGGTCAGCCGGGCGTTGTTGACGATGTCGCCGGCCACGTTGCCGGTTGTGCCGCCATCGCCAAGCACCAGTTCGCCCTGTTCGATCCGGGTCGTACCGGTATGGGTGCTGTCCGCGGTAAGGGTCAGGGTGCCATCGCCCCGCTTGATCAGCTGGCCACCTTCCCCATGCAGGGCGGTGGCCAGGGTGACAGCGTTGCCGTTGGTGTCCAGAACGGCGCCCGCGGTACCCAGTGCCCCCAGTCGCGCAGAGATGTCTTCCCTGCTGCCAGCAGCCCACTGCAGGCCGCCGCCATCAAGGACGATGCTGCCAGTGCCCAGGTTGTTGCCGGACTGGAATCGGATCAGGCCTTGATCGACGTGCGTCGACCCGCTGTAGGTGTTGGCGCCGCTCAAGGCCAGCACGCCCTCGCCTGTCTTGGTCAGGGTGCCTGCATTGCCTCTGACCTGACCGCTGACGGTCATCAGGGCATCACCGCCATCGACGCGGAACACGTGCTGGCCGCTTGCGGACAGCACGACCGGAACGTTGACCGACATGTCCTGCCCTGCGGCACGGTTGCCCAGCACGCCATCATTGAAGGTGATCACACGGGTACCGGCGCCAGCGCCGGCCAGGATGCTGCCGGCACGCAGCGCACCACCCTCGAGGGTGACGTTCGCGGACACGGTGCCTGTAGTGCCAGTGCGGTTGCCCATGGTGATGCTGTTGGCAAGCACGCTGCCGCCCTCGCCAATACTCAGGCGCCCGTTCGAGCCGCCAGTGCCTGAGGTGCCGCTTCGTGCGCCAAGCATGATGGTATTGGCCTCGAGCACACCCCGGCCCAGGCTCAGGGTGCCGTTTGCAGTGGCATTGCCATACAACGCGCCCGCAATGTTCAGGGTGTCCACCTTTGCATCAATCATGCCTCGACGCAGGTCGACATTTCCGGTGGCGCCGCTGTAATTGCTGCTGGTTCCCACGCCAATGTTCCAGATGCCCACGGCGCTGCTGCCGTCCGAGCCCCTCAGGGTGAGGGTTCCCTCCGTGACCGGGCCCTGGAACGTCAGGGTGCCGGAACTCTGGTTGCCCCCAACGATGATTCTGTCCGCATTGATCGTATTGTTCTGACCCAGGCGTACAGTGCCCTGATTGGTGGCATTCGCGCTGATGCTACGACCTACATCGCCGATGCCGAAGTATGAAGCACGGATGAGGTTGCTACCCGACGCCAGAGTGACGGCTCCCGTAGTAGCACCGGTCTGATTCCAAGCGCCGCCAACAGCGCGCCCACCAACACTGTAGGCGCCCTGGGCATTGTCGAAGACGTAGTTTGAAAGGCCACTGAGGTCCAGATTCTGGGTGCCGCGGTTCACAGTGCCGCCGATACGGAACGAGTTTGCCTGCTGGATCAGCGTGCCGCCCTCGCCCCTGACAACGCCTGTCGCGCCGTTGGCAACAAGAATGTTGTCTACAATTCGCGTTCCATCGCTGATGTCAACCGGAGCCGCGGGAAACTGCAGCGTCTCCGCGGTGGCTGCGCCGCTCCACGCTAGCGCGATTGCAGTAGCCAGCTTCAGCGGGCGCAGTGAAGCGTGTCGACCCACCTTGACGCGCGGGCGACGGGTGGCAACTTCGGAGGCGACGACCCATCGACCGGCGGCCATATCCCAGGCAATTGCATGAATATTGTTCATGAGGCTCTCCTCGAAGTGAGATGAATGCTGGAGGGCTTCCTGAAGCGTTCGAAGGAACGGAAAGGGCGCACCCAGCTGACACTTGAGAGGTTAGAGAGGGCTGCTTGTGAGCCGAATCGGACTCGTCCCAAAAAAGGTGACCGCGAGGTACGCTTTCATGCTTGAGCAGCCGGGCGAGTTCAGGTTGACGGCCATGTGTCGAGTGCGTGGGGTCAACCGCAGTGGCTACTATGCATGGGCGGGTAACTCGGGCAGGCCGCATCGGGGTCAATGCGCTGGGCATGGCTGCCGACAAGCCTTCTGCGTGTTTTAGATCCGCGCTGATGCTGGGGCTTGTTAAATCGGTGGCGACGAGTTGCTTGGCATGATCCGGGCTGTGCAGAAGCCGGCCGCAAGTCGTGTCGAACCGCAACTTGAGCCTGCACCTTGCCCCACCCCCCAAGCAGCTGCCTGCAGAAGGTGCGGTAGCGCGCTGGTCGCAAGAACCAACCGCCGAACAGGTCAGCACTTCCAGGGATGCAGCCGGTTTCCGCATTGCCGCGGGACGGCAAAGCCATCGCCCGCAACGCCCTCACCAACCTTCACCCCGCAGCAGCGAGAATGAGCCATCGGGCGCGCGGTCACGCGTGCCGCTCACTGCCCGCAGGACCGCCGCCATGCCCCACCCGTCCGTTGATCATTCATCCTCCGCTGCCGCAGCCAGCGGTTGCATCGAGGTCCGCGGAGCACGCGAGCATAACCTCAAGAATGTCGATGTCTCCATTCCGCGCAATGCGTTGGTCGTGTTCTCGGGGGTATCGGGTTCGGGAAAGTCATCGCTGGCATTTGGCACTGTCTTCGCTGAGGCGCAGCGGCGCTATTTCGAGTCTGTCGCGCCCTACGCACGGCGCCTGATCGACCAAGCCGGCGTGCCCGATGTGGATGCCATCGACGGGCTGCCGCCGGCGGTTGCGCTGCAGCAGCAGCGCGGGGCCAGTAATGCACGTTCATCAGTGGGCAGTGTGACCACGCTGTCCAGCCTGGTGCGGATGATGTATTCGCGTGCCGGGGCCTACCCGCCCGGCCAGGCCATGCTCTACGCCGAGGACTTCTCACCCAACACGCCGCAGGGCGCCTGCAGCACCTGCCATGGCCTTGGGCACGTCTACGAGGTGACCGAAGCACTGATGGTTCCGGACCCGTCGCTTACCATCCGCGAACGCGCCATCGCCTCCTGGCCGCCGGCATGGCACGGGCAGAACCTGCGCGACATTCTGGTCACGCTGGGCTACGACATCGACGTGCCGTGGAAGAAGCTGCCGAAGAAGGACAGGGAGTGGATCCTGTTCACCGAGGAAGCGCCAAGCGTGCCGGTCTATGCAGGCTTCACCCCGGCCGAAACCCGCGCCGCCCTGAAGCGGAAGCTTGAACCGAGCTACATGGGGACCTTCACCGGTGCTCGCCGTTATGTCCTGCACACCTTTGCCACTACCCAGAGCGCGCTGATGCGGAAGCGGGTTTCCCGCTACATGGAGGGCAAGCTGTGTCCCGCCTGCCACGGCAAGCGCCTGAAGCCTGAAGCGCTGTCGGTCACCTTCGCCGGCGTGGACATCGGCGAGTTCATGCGGCTGCCATTGGATCAACTGGCGGATCTGCTGGAGCCTGTGGCACAGGGTGATTTCAGCGCACATAGCCGTGGCTCACGCAGCAGGAACGCGACGCGCCGCGATCGGGCCCAACGGGTGGCAAGCGGGCGCACCGCCCACGCGGCGGCCCCTGACGTACGCCTGACCTCGGCCCTGTCAGAGGAAAAGCGCATGGCGGCCCAGCGGCTGGCTGGCGGCATCATGGCGCGTGTCTCGCAGCTGCGTTCGCTCAGTGTGGGGTATCTCTCCCTGGATCGCGCGACACCCACGCTTTCTGCCGGCGAACTGCAGCGCCTGCGACTGGGTACGCAGCTGAGTTCGTTGCTCTTCGGCGTGCTGTACGTACTGGATGAGCCATCGGCTGGCCTGCACCCTGCCGACAGCGAGGCGCTCTACGATGCGCTTGGCCAGCTTCGCGATGGCGGAAATTCGGTCTTTGTCGTCGAACACGATCTGGAGCTGATGCGCCGCGCGCAATGGCTGGTGGATGTTGGCCCGCAGGCGGGCGAGCACGGCGGACGCGTTCTCTACAGTGGCGAGCCCGGTGGCCTCCGCCAAGTACAGGATTCCCGCACCGCCCAGTATCTTTTCGACCAGGTGCCTGCGCCTGCGAGTCGCAAGCGCAACGCCGGAAGCTGGCTGGAACTGAAGGGTATCCACCGCCACAACCTGCAGGGAGTGGATGCGCAGCTGCCGCTGGGACTGCTGACTGCAGTGACCGGGATTTCGGGGTCGGGCAAGTCCAGCCTGATGGCGCAGGCGCTGCCGGAGCTGGTACTGCTGCACCTGGGCCATGAACCGCCGGACGATAGCGCCGACGTTGCGCCCACGGATGGGCCATCCGTCATCGAAGCAACGCGCGGCCGGTTGGCAGGCGATGTGGATGCCATCCAGCGGGTCGTCCAGGTGGACCAGAAGCCCATCGGCCGCACGCCGCGATCGAATCTGGCTACCTATACCGGGCTGTTCGACCATGTGCGGAAGCTGTTTGCCAGCACCCCGGACGCACGCCGACGCCGTTTCGATGCGGGCCGCTTCTCGTTCAACGTGGCCAAAGGCAGATGTCCGACCTGCGAGGGCGAAGGCTTCGTCAGCGTCGAGCTGCTGTTCATGCCCAGCGTCTATGCGCCCTGCCCTGCGTGCCACGGCGCGCGCTACAACGAGGCCACGCTGAAGGTGCTGTGGAATGGCCGCAACATCGCCGAGGTCCTGCAGTTGACGGTTGATCAGGCGCACGCCTTCTTCGGCGAGGAGGATGCGATTGCCCGCTCGCTGCAGGTGCTACGGGAAATCGGGTTGGGCTATCTACGGCTGGGCCAGCCGGCGACGGAACTTTCAGGTGGTGAGGCACAACGCATCAAACTGGCAACCGAGCTGCAGCGCGGCCAGCGAGGTCGCACGCTCTATGTACTCGACGAACCCACTACCGGCCTGCATGCGTCGGATGCGGATAGGTTGATGCTTCAGCTGCAGCGGTTGGTTGATGCAGGGAACACGGTGGTGATGATTGAGCATGACATGCGGGCGGTCGCGCAGGCCGATTGGGTGATTGACGTGGGGCCTGGCGCAGGTGCTGCGGGCGGCACCATCGTGGCGAAGGGAACGCCTCACCAGGTGGCTCGTGCCAAGGCAAGCAGGACGGCCCCTTTCCTCGCGCGCGAGCTCTCGCGCGGGGGCTGAGCCGGGAGCAGGTAAGAATGATCCAGTATGCGGGCCAGGTGTTGTAGCCGGCCGTACCTAGACCCCGCTCATTGCTCGCGGCAACGCTGCCAACCGCCCGAAGGAGACGAAACCTGCTCCCACCCGTTGGGCAGCTTTCGCATGGCTTGGCCTCCCACACAGGACAGACCCGAGCGGCGAGCGGCTTCCGATCCAAGAGATGGCAGCTGGACCACGTCGTCGGATGGCCCCGGCCTTCCTGCGCGCCGTGCTTCATCTGTCAGCGTCTGCGATTCCAAGCGTTCGCAGTACGCCTTCATGCGCGGATGGGGATGGTTGGGCCAGCGATACTGCTCGCAGTTGAATGGCGTTGTGCCGTTCGCCATGGAGTTATGTGCTGGCTTGGGAGACGCTGGGAGTGGTCTAGCAGCCGGACCAGTCGCCGAGCGGATTTGTTGCGCAACGCATGGCGTCGCAGCCACCAGCAGAAGAATCAGTACCCCAGTCCGAATATCCATATCCGCCCCTGTTATGTTGGGGGGAATGATAATGGATCATGGCAGGACGTGACGCGTCACAGAGGTCAATCGTCAGCGAGCAGGCCCAGCAACGATCGGTGGGCAGCGACGCCCGCCAACGCTCCCTCTCCCACGGCCAGCGCAATGTTCCCGGCGAACCGGGCGGCGTCTCCGCAGGCGAACACGCCCGGTACGGTGGTCTGCTTGGCCGAATCGGTGGTGATGCATCCTGCGTCCTCGACGGCGCAACCCAGGTGTGTGGAAAGGTCCGATGCCAGTGTGGTATGCGGATGTACGAACAGCGCCGCCACGTCCCGCCCTCGCCCGTCGGCGAAGTTCAAGGTCGCTTTCCCGGTAATGCCGATCAAGGCGCTTTCTTCCAGGGTCACGCCGATAGTGCGCAGTTCGGCGGACAGTTCTTCCAGCTCGGCCCCGCTCAGCTCCCCAGCGTGGACCGCGGTGATGTTTCCCCACTGCGAAAGCGCCTTGACCTGGCCCACTGCCTCCTTTCTGGACGCCACGAGCACCCCAATATCTGTGCCGCGGATTTCATAGCCGTGGCAGTAAGGGCAATGCAGGACCGTCTCGCCCCACCGCTCCGCAAGCCCTGGCAGGTCCGGCAGCTGATCCACCACGCCATGGGCGAGGATCAAACTTTTTGCGTGGTATGGCTTGCCGGATGCGCAGTGGAGCAGAAAACCAGTCTCCAGGGAGCCGGAAGCCTCAAGCACTTCGTCCGTCGACCATTGCACCCGCTCATAGCTGAGCAATTGCTGGCGGCTCACCTCGAGAATCCGGGCAGGGGCAACGCCATCCCAGCCCAGCCAACCGTGCGCCTTCGTGGCGCGCTGGTTGCGCGGCCGACCGTGATCAATGACCAGCACCGTTCGGCATGCCCTGGCAAGCTGCAAGGCAGCCGACATGCCAGCATGGCTTCCGCCTACAACGACCGCGTCGAAGGTGGGCGGCTCCTGCGAAAGTGGCTTGTTCGGGTCGATCATCGTCATTCGTCAGCTTCGTTGCTCGGGCATTGATCCGCTGCCGAAGGTCATTGAATACCGACGCGCATCAAGGCTGCGTAATCACGGCATGGAAAGTGCTCAAAGTGGCCTCTGCAAGGATCATCCGTGTACCTCGCTCTCCCAGATCAATCCAAACCGCAACTCCAACCGCTCCCCTGCCCCCAACCGCTTGGGCAGCAACGTAAACCCATCAGGCGGCCCCGTCTGCGGTTCCACACAGGTAGCGTACGCAGTCCCGTCATACACCACCCAATGGTCCGCATCCGCCTGCAACCGCAGCCGCTGTCCTTCCGACACCAGCGTCACCTCAGCCCGGTTGAGGAAACAGTCGTCCCATGGGCCGGGCGTGGGGGTGATGCAAGGCAGCGTGGCAATGCCCTCCCCATCCCGTGGATACATCGCACTCGGTGAGAACAGCAGCTGATCCGGCTTGCGGAACCAGGGATGCCAGCCGATCACGGCGGGCATCGCCTTGTCGCCGGCCTGCACGGCAATCCGCAGTTCCACGCCATTCGGCACGACACGGATACACTGCGTTGCAACGCCACCGAAAGGCCAGTAGCGGTCTTCCGGAAGGGCCAACGACAACATCGCAGTGTCGACTTCGAGGCGCTCGATCTGCCAGCGCCGTGTGAATCCCACCCCATGGATCGCATGCGCCCCAAGGTTCGCAGGCAGCACGAAATCCTGGCCATCAAAGCTGAAGCGACCGCGTCGGATGCGGCCAGCCCAGGGCACCATCGGGTAGCACCCCCAGCCGATGGCAGCCGCCCTGCCCTCGCGCTCGCCTACCAGCCAGTCCACGCCGTCGTACCGCATCTGCGCGATCCGTCCGCCTGCTTCGGGAGCGAGCGCGACCTCCACCCTGCCCGCCCGCAGCCAATGCAGCTGGCCAGCTGCCAGCGGCGCCTGCGCATCATCCAGCGGCGACCCAGCTTCAAGCGCCATAAGGATCGATGGTGCGGATGCTGCCATCGGCTTCCATGTGCAGCGGCGTACACTTGACCGAGCGCAGGTGGGTGACCCCGCCGGACGCCAAGGCATCGTGATAGAACAGATACCACTGCCCCTCGAATGCGCAGATGGAATGGTGCGTGGTCCAGCCCACCACCGGCTTGAGGATCACCCCGCCATAGGTGAACGGTCCATATGGACTATCGCCGGTCGCGTAGCACAGCAGGTGCGTATCACCGGTGGAGTACGACAGGTAATACCGCCCTTGGTACTTGTGCAGCCAGGGGCCTTCGAAGAAACGGCGCGCATGGTCATCGGCGCGCAGCGGCACTCCGTCCTCGTCCAGGATCACGATCTCGCGGGTGGGCTCGGCAAGCCGGGTCATGCCTGCTTCCAGCCGTCCAACGCGTGGCCCCAATGCAGGCGCATCGCCGGTGGGCTCTTCGTGCGCCGCATCGAAGCGGTTGTCACGGTACTTCTGCAGCTGGCCACCCCAGATGCCACCGAAGTACAGGTAATGCGTGCCGTCGTCGTCCTCGAACACCGCCGGGTCGATCGAGTAGGTGCCCTCCAACGCCTCTGCTTCGGCAGTGAACGGGCCCTCCGGACGATCCCCTGCCGCCACGCCGATGCGGAACAGGCCCTGCGCATCCTTGGCGGGGAAATAGAGGTAATAGCGCCCATCACGGCTTGCCGCGTCCGGCGCCCACATCTGCCGGCTGGCCCAAGGCACGTCGCGCACATGCAGCGCGATGCCGCAGTCGATGGCCTCGCCAGCGGGCGTATCCATCCGCAGCACATGGTAGTCCTCCATGCCGAAGTGACCGCCCTCGTCATCGAACGGAGCACCGCTGTCGATGTCGTGCGAGGGATAGATATACAGCCGCCCTTCGAACACATGGGCCGACGGATCTGCCGTGTAAAGGTGGCTCACCACGGGCTGGGAGATCGCGCGCGCCGCCAGCTGGTCAAGGTTGCCAGTCTGCCGGCGCTGCAGCAGCTCCTGCTCGATCCGGTTCTCCATGCGCTTGTCGATCTCATACAGGAACAGCAGCGCCACCGCGAGCAGGAACGGGATCGAGCAGTAGACGCTGACCGTAAGACGGATGCCGTCCACCACCGCCTGCGGTTGCTGTTCCGCGCCAGCCTGGTAGCCATGGTGCGCGAGAATCCACGCGACCAGCGCACCGCCAATGCTCAGGCCGATCTTCAGCCCGCACAGCATCGCGGAGAACACGATCGCAGTGGCACGGCGATGGTTCTTCCACTCCGAATAGTCGGCGACATCAGCGATCATCGCCCACAGCAGCGGGATGGTGATGCCGTAGCAGAACCCATGCAGCATGAAGGCGACGAAAGCCACGCCGACCGCGGTGGGCGGGAAGAAGTAGAACGCCAGCAGGAACAGCGTGCACACCAGCAGCGCGCCACCGAAGACATCCCGCTTGCCGAAGCGGTCGGCAAGCCGGCGTGAGACGCCGATGCCGAGGATCATGCAGAGGATGCCGCACGCATTGAACAGGCTGAAGGCCGAGGTCGCCGGGTCTTCCGGCCAGGTGAATCCGGCCAGGCCCCACCTGCTCAGCGTTGCGTTCAATCCACCGATGAAAGCGTTGAAGCCGGAGCTGTCGAGGAAGCCCGCCAACGCGGCATCACGCATGTAGTACTGGAAATAGTAGATGTAGGTGCCGCCCTTCAGGGCCAGGTTGACGAACACCAGGATGGTCAGCAGCAGCATCACCTTCCACGGCCGGTTGCGCAGCAGGTCGGACAGGTCCTGCAGTACGCCGCCGGTCTGTTCCCGGGCCGGGACGATGCGTTCGCGCGTGGTGGCGAAGGTGGTCAGGAAGAACAGCGTGCCAACCACCGCGAACACCGTCATGACCCGCTCGAAGCCGAGCATGCGATCGCCGTCGCCGAGGATCAGCACCAGCGGCAACAGCAGCACCTGGATGATGAACTGCGCGATCATCACCGCCACGAAGCGGTAGGCCGACAGGCTGTTGCGCTGGGCCATGCTGCCGGTAAGCACCCCGCTGAGCGCGGAGTACGGCAGGTTGTTGGCCGCGTACACCAGCATCAGCAGGCCGTAGGTGGCCACGGCGTAGACGATCTTCGCGCGGGGCCCCAGGTCCGGCGTGCTGAAGGCGAGCAAGGACAACACCCCGAACGGGATCGCCGTCCACAGGATCCACGGCCGGAACTTGCCCCAGCGGCTGACCGTGCGATCGGCGGCAATGCCGATCAGCGGCGTGAACACGAACGCGCCGAGCACGCCGATCACGAAGATGATCGTTGCGGCGGTGGCGGGCGGAAGCCGGTATACGTCGGTGTAGAAGAACGCCAGGTAGGTGATCAGCGTCTGGAAGATCAGGTTCGCTGCGAGATCGCCCAGGCTGTAGCCGAGCTTTTCCCGGATCGACAGCGTGTGTTCGGTGCTTGCCACGCTGCCTGCATCAGTCACGGCCGGCCTCCACGGTGAAGCTGCCGGTCGCGCGGATGTCGGTGCTGGAGCTGCCTACCCTGGCCTCGTAGGACCCGGCCGGCACGGCATACGCCGCGCGGACCTCGTCGTACTGGCGCAGGGCATCCTTCGCCTGCAGATCAAAGGCGACCGTTCGCCGTTCGCCCGGGGCCAGGCGGACACGCTGGAAGCCGCGCAGCTCCTGCTGGGCATCGCCGGGCTGCGCCTGCATGCGCCGCACATACAACTGCACGACTTCATCGCCCGGGCGCTTGCCTGCGTTGGTTATCTCGACCTGCACCTTGAGCGTCCCGTCGTCGCCGATGCGGGCGGAATCGAGCTGCAGCGTGCCGTAGTCGAACCGGGTGTAGGACAGCCCGTGTCCAAACGGGTATAGCGGGGTGCCGCGGAAATAGCGGTAGGTGCGGCCTTCCATGGTGTAATCGTCGAACGCCGGCATCGCCTGGTCCGCCTTGTAGAAGGTGACCGGAAGGCGTCCGCCGGGGTTGATGTCGCCAAACAGGGCCTGGCCTACGGCGGTGCCACCACGTTGCCCGGGGTACCAGCTCATCAGGATTGCCGGCACCTTCGTATCGGCCCAGTCCACGGCCAGCGCGGAGCCGCCAGTCAGCACCATCACCACCGGCTTGCCGGTAGCATGCAGCGCTTCCAGCAGTGCGCGCTGCGGTGCGGGCAGGCGCAGATCGGTACGGTCACCGCCGGCGAAACCGGGGTAGTTGACCTTCATTTCTTCACCTTCCACATCGCCGGTCAGCCCGCCGACAAACACCACCACGTCCGCTTCGCGGGCTGCGTCCACCGCTTCCTCGAACGGCGGCTTCGCACCGGGCATGCGCCAGCCCAGTCGCACGCCGGCATCGCGCTCGGCATCGAAATACTCGAGCCTCAGCGCATAGGCGCGTCCGGCCTGCAGGTCCACTTCAACGCCGTCGCCCTGCAGGCGATCACTGCCACCCCACCGGTCCAGTACCCGCTTGCCATCGATGTAGAGGCGGTAGCCGTCGTCGGCTGCTGCCTCTATGCGGTAGCGGCCAGACACCGGCGGCACCAGTTCGCCACTCCAGCGGATGCTGAAACCATCGCTGGGAATGCCCTGCCCCGGCGCGGCTTCACCGCGGGCCAGCAGGTTGTCGGTCGGTGAACCGCGATCCCAGCGGAAGCCGATCTGGGCATCGGTGCGCACCAGGGCCGGCGTGCCGGACAGATCGGCCGTACGGAAGTACTCGCCGCGCAGGCCCCGTTCCGGCGAGTCGGCCGACGGCCGCAGGTAGGCCGCTTCGATCAGCGGGGTGGCGTTGGGATCGTCGCGCCCTTCGACCAGGTCCACGCCGCGCGCGTAGCGCACCTCGATGCCCTTTGCGGCATCGCGAATTCCCTGCAGGACGGTCACCGGTGCGGCCGGGGTGCCGAAGTAGTTGCCAAGCAGCGCCATGGTGTCATCGGCGGTGGGACCGACCACGGCGATGCGCTTGAGGTCGCGTGACAGCGGCAGCACGCCTTCGTTCTTCAGCAGTACCAGCGATTCCTGCGCGGCCTTCAACGCCAGCGCATCGTGCGCCGGGGCTTGGTTCACCGATGCGGGAATCCGCGCCCAGCGCACCCTGTCGGCCGGGTCGAACATGCCCAGTCGCATCCGCGCGGTGAACAGCCGGGTCACCGCATCGTCGATTTCTGCTTCAGTGATCAGGCCTTTCCGCACCGCGGCAGGCAGCGTGGCGTACTCCTGGCCACACTCCAGTTCGGTACCGTTCCTGACCGCCAATGCCGCGGCGGCTTCACGGCTGGGAACGATTTTGTGATGCTTCCAGATATCCACGATGGCCCAGCAGTCGGACACCACGTAACCCTTGAATCCCCAGTCACGGCGCAGTACATCGCGCAGCAGGAAGCGGCTGGCGCTGGCGGACTCGCCGTACACGCGGTTGTAAGCACCCATCACCGCATCCACCTGGCCCTCCTTCACCAGCGCTTCGAAGGCCGGCAGGTAGGTGTCATACAGATCGCGCTTGCTGGGGCGGGCATCGAAGTGGTGGCGGTCGGCCTCCGGCCCGCTGTGCACGGCCAGGTGCTTGGCCGTGGCATCCAGCTTGCGGTACACCGGGTCGTCGCCCTGCAGTCCGTGCACGAAGGCCACGCCCATGCGCGCGGTGAGGTACGGGTCTTCGCCGTAGGTTTCCTGGCCGCGGCCCCAGCGTGGGTCGCGGAAGATGTTGATGTTGGGCGACCAGTAGGTCAGCCCCTGGTAGCGGCCATGTGACCCCTCGCGGACGAGCTGGTGATGCTTGGCCCGCGCTTCGTCACTGATGGTGGTGGCTACCTGGCGCACCAGCGGCACGTCGAAGGTGGCGGCCAGTCCGATGGCCTGCGGGAACACCGTCGCCTGCCCTGCGCGTGCCACCCCGTGCAGGCCTTCGTTCCACCAGTCGTAGGCGGGAACGCCGAGGCGCTCGATGGCGGGCGCGGCGTTCTGCATCTGCGCCGCTTTTTCCTCCAGGGTCATCTGGGCCACCAGCGCGGCGGCGCGGCTTTCAAAGCTCGCCGAGGTGTCGCGCCAGGGCTGGGTTTGGGCCGCCTGACCGACGCTGCTCAAGGCGATGGCGGCGCACAGCGCCAGCGTGCGGAACATCGGGGGATGGAGCCGGGGCGTGCGCGTCATCATTTACTCCTCAAGGCACGCTCATCGCGTGCGAATGGTCCCAGCAGCGCGCCCACGAAGCCGCCTGCGCGATCAGTACTCAACACCGTTCCATCCACCTCGCCGGCGAGGGTCTGCCAGCCATGCCCGTCGCCGCTGTCGAATGCAAAGGCATAGCGGGCTTCATCACCGGTGATCTTCAGCCGCAGCGAAGCGCTCGCGTCCACGTCGCGGGTGGCCAGCAGCCGGGTCACCCCGCCGCCGTCGCGTCCTTCAAGGAAGACCGTCACGCGATCAGCGCCGAGGCGCCGGACGCCAAGGAAATACCAGTACGCTTCACTCTGGAATGCAGCCAACCCAGCCGCCACGCCTGCTGCCGGGCGGCTCATCGCGGTGCTGGCCTCGAAGCGCAGGTGCTGCTGGCGTCGGCCCAGGAAGGCGGGGTTGCGCCGCGTGTCGAGGTCTTCCGCCAGCGGGTGCACGGTCAGCGCGCCGGGGTGCTCGCGCAGGTCTGCCCATGGTTGCTTGGGCACACGCACGCGCAGCCAGCCGCCGCCGAGCGTCGGCGCATCGAACTCATCGCGATCGACGAAGTTGCCGGTGAACGGTGCCTGTGACGCATCGCCCTGCATCCATGACGGTGCCCTGAGCGCATACGGAATGGCCTGATTGGCTGGCAGGATCACCGGCCAGCCATCGCGCCATCGCACCGGTAGCAGGTAGGTCTCCCGCCCCGTGTTGTAGTGGCGCTTGGCATAGTTGCGGCTGGCAAGGAACACCGCCCACCACGACCCATCCGGTCCCTCCACCAGGTCCGCATGGCCGGCATTGGTGATCGGCAGGGGCCGGTCCTCCGGCAGGTCGCGCTGGGTCAGGATCGGATTGCCCGCATACGGCACATACGGTCCCCAGACATCACGGCTGCGCAGCACCACCTGCGAATGCTGCGGCCCGGTGCCGCCCTCTGCATCGGACAGGTAATACCAGCCCTCGTGTTTGTACAGGTGCGGTCCTTCGATCCAGATCGGGTTCTTCGCCGGCTCCACGCCGCCGTCGATCAGCACCTTGCGCGGGCCCATCGGCGCGTAGTTGTTCATGTCGATCTGCTGCATCCAGATCGCCCGGTGGCCCTCGTAGCGCGGCAGGCCGGGCGGCACGTCATTGTTCAGCAGGTAGACGCGGCCGTCGTCGTCGAAGAACAGCGATGGATCGATGCCCTCCACGCCCGGCAGCCAGTGCGGGTCTGACCACGGCCCGGCAGGATCGCTTGCGGTAGCAATGAAGTTGCCGCCACTGTCCACCGCGGTGGTGACCACATGGAACAGGCCGTCGTGGTACGAGATTGCCGGAGCGAAGATGCCGCGCGACACGCTCAGGCCATCGAAGTCCAGCTGCGTCGGGCGGTCGATGACGTTGCCGATCTGCTTCCAGTGCACCAGGTCCACACTTTCGAAAACGGGGATGCCGGGGAAGTAGGTGAAGCTGGAATTGACCAGGTAGAAGCGGCCGTTCGCACTGGTGATGCTGGGGTCGGCGTGGAAGCCGGCGAGGATCGGGTTGCGGTAGTGCCCGGGTGGCAGAGGCGTTTCGAAGGCAACGTCACGACCGGCGTACTCGAACCAGTCGAAATGAACCGGTGGCGCAGGCGCGGCCCGCAGCGGCGTCGTCGCAGCGGCCGACAACAGGATCACCGTGGCAAGCAGCAGGCGCGTCAGCATCATGGAATCTCCGCAGCGTCGAGGGACAGTTCGAAGGGGCCGGCCGGTGCGCCGCTGCGATCGCGCAGTGTGCAGATCGGGCCATCGGCCCAGCAGTAGCGCACGCGCGCGCCGGGCGCTGGCTGCGGGCTTTGCAGCACCACGTCAGGGCCGTCCAGCAGCGCCTCCGCGTAGGTGCATTGCCGCGCCTGCGCATCGCACAGTTCGAAGCCGATGGGTCCGTTGGCACCGGTGGTGGCCAGGGCGCCGGTGACATCATCGAAGGTGATCCGTATCCCCGCAGGAGTACGCGATGCCGTGCGTGCGGTGGGGCCGGACGCGGCGATCGCGTGCTCGCCGTAGACGACGTGGCGTGCCACGCGCGCCAGGCGCCGGCCCAGTTCCTGCTTGTTGGGCGGATGGATGTCGTAGGCGTCGCCGATGTCGATCGCCAGTGCGAGGCCGGCGTGCGGGTCTTCTGCCACGACCCGCCGCTGCGCCTCGCGGACCTGTGCCCAGCCGCTTTCCACCGGTGCTTCCGGCGGTTGGCCATAGCCGGCCAGCTGCACCACCAGCAACGGCATCTGCGCACCGAACCGCCCGCGCCAGTCATCGCGCAGGCCGCGCAGGCGTGCCGCATAGGCCGCGCCGTCGCCGGTGTTGGATTCGCCCTGGTACCACAGCATTCCGCGCAGCCCAGGCTGGCCAAGCGGGGCGATCATGCCGTTATAGAGCGTCGACACGCCCGTGGCGGCGTGCCACGGCGCCAGCGGCGGGGCCTGCGCCGTGGGTGCTGGCTGGTACTGCCACGGTGCGTCCAGCACAAGGCGCGTGCCATCGTCCAGCACCACCGCGTGGGCGCTTGCAGGGCCTGCCAGGCCGCCGTCGCCATAGGTATCCAGCACATTGATCACCACCGTGTTGGCACCGGCATCCAGCAGGCCCGCCGGCACCGCATAGGACCGCGCCGTGCCGGGCGCGTTCTCGCTGCCCACGGCCACGCCGTTTATCCAGGTCATGTCCGTCTCATCCACCGCACCCAGTTCAAGGCGTGCGCCCTGCCCTGCCTGTGCCACGGTCAGGGTCACCTGGCTGCGGTACCAGACCATGCCGTTGTAGTGGGAAAGCGCAGGCACGCCCCAGTGCTCCCACGCCCCCAGCAGGGACGGCGCTTGCTGCCAGCCGGTGCGATCTGCGGCGGGCTGCCATGGGCTTTCATCGGCGCCCGCGCCCCTGTGCGTGGACCACCACTGCTGCCAGTGTTGGCCCCATCGGGCGTTGGCGGTCACCGGATCGGTTGCGTACAGCGCCAGTACGTCCAGCGCCGGGTCCATGCCGTCCTGTCGGCGCAGGGCAGAGGCGCTGGTCCATGCCTCGATGCGGGAACCGCCCCACGCCGCCTGGATCAGCCCCATCGGTACCGCGACGGTCTTCTGCAGCTCACGCGCGAAGTAGAAGCAGGCAGCGGAAAAGTCGCGCACGGTAGCCGGCGACGCGGGCTGCCAGGCAACGGGTCCTGCAAACTCCTGTCGTGGCGAAACGGCCGCCGCCTTCGGCACGCTGAACAGGCGGATCATCGGCTGCGTGGCGGCAGCGATTTCGCTGGCGGCGTCGAGCGCGCGCCAGACCGGAAGCTCCATGTTCGATTGCCCGGAGCACAGCCAGACATCGCCCATCAGCACATCGCGCACGACCTGGGTGGAATCCCCGGCCCGGATCGCCAGTTCGTACGGGCCGCCTGCCGCCAGGGGCGGCAGCATGGCCTGCCAGTGGCCGCTGTCATCGGCGCGGGTGGTGGTTGTCCGCCCGGCCAGCTCCACCCGTACGCTGACGCCCGAAACGGCAGTCCCCCAGACCGGAATCGGCTGGTCCCGCTGCAGGACGGCGTGATCCTGGAACAGCGGATGCAGCAACGGCGCCATCGCGTGCTGCGCTGGTGCGGGCACTGCGCAGCAGCCCAGCGTGATCGCCAGCAGCCAGCCCCTCCACGCTGCCCGCCTCATCGGCCATCTCCCGGCGCGGACGGAGACTGCAGGGCCTGGTACCACGCCAGCGGATGCGGCGGCGCGGCCTCTCCCTCCGGCAAGGGCCGGCCGCTGACCGTCTGGAAGTACGCCACGCTGGCGTCGCGCCACCACTGTGCTTCGCGGCGCTGGATACGCAGGAAGGCGTCAACCTGCGCGTAGCGTTGTGCATCCACCCTGCCCCGCAGGCCTGCCCAGGTGCCCTGCATGTCCTCGACACCGCGCACGCCCTGCGCGTAGCGGCGGACCAGTTCGTCCCACAGTGTCTGGCCGGACGCCATGCGGTGGTCCCATGGCAGGTGGTGGAACCACAACAGCAACGATTCGGGAACCTGCTGCAGGTCACCGTAGCGGTCTGCCACGTGCGGCGCGTACTGGGCCACCGCATTGCTGCCGCGCGCGGTGCGGTCAAAGCCGATGCCATCGCGGTCGGCGCGGTGGTAGTACACCGATGTCCAGTCCGCGCGCGGACCGCCGTCGACCCACGGGCCGGGGCCATGGTGGTGTCCGCGCGCCATCAGGTGATGCAGGCCAAGCGGGGTCATGTAGTTCACCGCCGCCTCGCGCGAGCCCATCATCATGCCGACGATGGGCTGTACCACCCCGCGATCCGGTGAGAAGGTCATCGCCGCCCACTCCGCCGCGATGTCGGCGGCGCTCTGCCCGGGGTTCCACGCAAGACGGCCGAAGGCGTACCAGTTGGCCTGGTCGAAGTGCGATCCACTCCAGGTGCGATCATTGCCGATATTCGCGACGCCGGCCATGCCGGTGAGCGTTTGCGCCACGGTGGTACGTCTACCGCGTGCGTGGGTGTCGGCGTGCAGCACTTCCTCGTACAGTGGCCCCAGGTACACCAGATGCGTGGCGAAGCCGAGATACTCCTTGGTGATCTGGACCTCCATCATCAGCGGGGTACGCGGCATCGCGCCGAACAGCGGATGGAACGGCTCGCGCGGCTGGAAATCAATCGGCCCGTTCTTTACCTGCAGGATCACGTTCGGGCGGAAGCCACCGTCCAGGCCGACAAATTCGGTGTAGGCCTGCGTGGCCCGGTCTGCAGGAACGTCGTGCGCATAGACGAAGGCCCGCCACATCACCACGCCGCCATGCGGGGCCAGCGCATCGGCCAGCAGGTTGGCACCTTCGGCGTGCGAACGACCGTAGTCCTGCGGGCCGGGCTGGCCTTCCGAATTGGCCTTTACCAGCAGGCCGCCAAAATCCGGAATGCGGCTGTAGATCTCCGCGGCCTTGTCCCGCCACCACCGTCGTACCGCCGGGTCGAGGGGGTCGGCGGTTTCCAGCCCGCCCAGTTCGATCGGCGCGCTGAAGCGCGCGCTCAGGTAGACGCGGATGCCGTAGGGCCGGAACAGGTCGGCCAGCGCCGCTGCCTTGTCCAGATACTCCGGTGCCAGGCTCTGCGCGCTGGCATTCACGTTGTTCAGCACCGTGCCGTTGATGCCCACCGACGCGTTGGCCCGTGCGTAGTCGGTATAGCGCGGGTCCCGCCATTCCGGCAGGGTCTGCCACTCCCACAGCGAGCGGCCTGCATAGCCGCGCTCCACATGGCCGTCCAGGTCGTCCCAGTGGTTGAGTACGCGCCGACCGAGCTGCGGCGATTCGCGCACCGCAAGGGTGTCCAGTGCCGTGCCGGCCTGCAGCAGGCGCAGCAGATGGAACGTGCCGTACAGCACGCCGATATCCGTGCGAGCGGCCACCAGCACCACATCGTGCCCACCCAGAAGCGTACGTTCGAGCAGGTAGCCCTCCGCGCCCAGCGATGCCATCTGCTCGCCGAACGGCGCGATCAACGGCGATGACTGCGGCGTACCCAGCACCACGGCAGGGCCGGTGGCCGCCGCAACCCGCATGGGCGGGGCGCTGCCAAGCAGTCCGGCCAGGCCACGCTCCAGCTCTTCGCGCGCGGCACGCTGGGTCGGTGTGTGATCAGGCGCCACCACTTCAGCCAGCTGCGTGCGGTAGGCGGCGGCAAGCGGGGCATCGAGAGGTACATAGCGCATCCAG
The DNA here is from genome assembly GCF_002836635.1 of Stenotrophomonas sp. Bg11-02. Lineage (NCBI taxonomy): Bacteria > Pseudomonadati > Pseudomonadota > Gammaproteobacteria > Lysobacterales > Lysobacteraceae > Stenotrophomonas > Stenotrophomonas sp. Bg11-02. Next base: position 90,508 of record NZ_PJAY01000069.1, on the reverse strand, counting down.
AGCGCGTAGCCATCCTCTGCCTGCGCGCTGCCGATGCAGGCCATCAGGGCCACCACGACAGCCAGCATCCAATGACACCGCTTGCCATCCGGGCGACCCCGCAGCGCGGGCGGTAAACCTTGTAAGCTCGGGACGTGCGCGGCTGTCGATGGCGCCACGAAGCACAACGGGAGCGCGTATTGGAGAAGCCGAAGAAATCGGTCCGCCGCAAAACCAGCGGCGTGACGATCGACGAAGTGGCGGCCTTGGCCGGGGTCTCGCCGATGACCGTATCGCGCGCGATCAACCAGGGCAAAGTCCGCGATGTCACCCGTGAGCGCGTGATGCGCGCGGTGCGCGAACTCGGTTATACGCCCAACCTCGCCGCCAGTTCGCTGGCCGCCGCACAGCACACGCGCATCGCACTGATCTACACCGATCCCAGTGGTGCCTACCTGCGTGAACTGCTGGTCGGGCTGCTGCGCGTGGCGTCGGGCGCCGCGATCCAGCTGGTCGTCGATTACTGGGACGATCTGGGCCCTGCGGCCGAGCGCAGGTCGGCGCGTGCGCTTGCCGGCCGGGTCGACGGGGTCATCCTGCCGCCGCCCCTGTGCGAGTCGCAGGCCGCGGTGAACGAGCTGCTCAGGGCGGGCATCCCGGTGGTCGCGATCGCATCGGGCCACCTCGGCAACGACATTTCCTGCGTGCGCATCGACGACTTCCACGCCGGCAGGGAACTGGCCGAACACGTGATCCAGCACGGCCACAGCCGCATCGGCTTCATCTGCGGGCGCAGCGACCTCAGCGCAAGCGCGCGGCGCTACGACGGCTTCGTCAGCGCGCTGCATGACGCAGGGCTTGAAGTCGACCCCGGCCTTGTCCAGCAGGGCGACTACACCTACCGCTCCGGGCTGGCCGCCGCCGAGAAGCTGCTGCGCCACCGTCGGCCGCCCACCGCGATCTTCGCCAGCAACGACGACATGGGGGCGGCAGCGATCTCCGTCGCCCACCGGCGCGGCCTTGAGGTGCCCCGCGACCTGTCGGTGGTCGGTTTCGATGACACCTCGGCCGCAACCACCGTCTGGCCCGAACTCACCACTGTCCATCAGCCGATCGCCTCGATGGCCGATGCCGCGATCGAAATCCTGCTGCGCACCATCCGCCGCCGGCAGGAAGGCGTACGTGTACTGACTGACCACGTCGTGCCCCACCGCTTGGTGGTGCGCGATTCGGTCGCGCGTCCTCCCGGGCCTCGCTAGCGCAGCACGCACCGTCACGCGCCCGTGCACTCGATGGTGGTCTCCGCCTCGTTCAGCGCCCCGAGCGCTACGCGCGACACCGCTAGCGTCATCTTCCCTGCCGTGCCGATCGACCAGGGGCGATCCAGCTTGCCGACATCCGCACCCGCGGCGGCAAGGCACTTCAGCGGCACCCCTACGCGTGTCCATTGGCCTGCCGGCAATCGCCCCAGCGTGGGCCCGATCGCGATGCGCGCCGAGCAGCCCGTGCCGCAGCCCACCGACAGCCAGGCATCGCCCTGCGGTGCGGACTCCACCCGCAGGGTGGTCAACAGCATCAGGTCGCCGTTGCTCTCGCGCTGCAGGTCCAGCGCCGTGTGCGATTGCAGTGCGACCGTCGCCTCGCCCTTGCCCGACCAGCTGAGCCGGCGCCCGTCTTCCTGCGCAAGATGGTCCACGCCGGCAACCGTGAGCAGGTCCGACCCGAGCGCATCCGGCACCTTCGTGACCGTCACGCCCTGCCCCGTGTCGGCTTCCAGTCGCAGTGCCATGCCGGGGCCGGCGTCACCGCGTGCAAAGAACACCCCGACCGCCCCTTCCTTGCCGGTCACGCCTGAAATTTCCGGCAGTGGGGCCAGCGCGCCGTTGTCAGCGTAGGTCAGCCCGAAGCCGAACGGGAACAGCGGGTTGTAGTCCTTCTGGCCCACGTTGTTGGCGTACTGGGTCGCCGTGCGCGGCCAACTGAAGCTCAAGGTGCCTTTGAAGTCGTGCTGGACATTGCCATCGGCACCGCGCAGCAGGACATCGGCGATGCCCGCGCCCTCCGATCCCGGCAGCCATGCCGCGACGAAGGCATCGGCGGCATTGAGCTCACGGTTGACCCACAGCGGGCGTCCGCTGAGGAACACCGCGACAACGGGAATGCCATCGGCTTTCAGGCGCTTGAGCAGCTCCAGGTCCGCATCGTCGCCCGGCTTGTACGCCAGCGTCGGCAGATCGCCCTGGAACTCGGCGTACGGGTTTTCCCCGAACACCACCACGGCTGCATCCGGTCGGCTCCCATAACGTCCGTCAACCGCAAGTTCGGCGTGACCACCGGCCGCCTTCACCTGCTGCGCGATGCCCTCGAAGATGCTGTCTGCATTCGGGAAATCCTTGCGGGTCGTGCCGGTGCCCTGCCAGTTGAGCGTCCATCCGCCGGCCTGCTTGCCGACATCGTGGGCACCGTCACCGGCCACCAGGATGCGTTGCTTCGGCGAGAGCGGCAGCACGCCGCCCTGGTTTTTCAGCAGCACCAGCGACTCGCGCACTGCCTGCCGGGCCACCGCGCGATGGGCCGGTGCACCGATCAGCGCGAACTGGCCGCCGACCGCACGCGAAGACGGTTTCCCCGCCTCGAACAAGCCCAGGCGCAGCTTGACCCGCAGGATCCGACGCACCGCGTCATCCAGGCGTTGCGGGCTGATGGTGCCGGCCTTGGCGGCCGCCAGTGTGGTTTCGTAGAAGCCCTTCCAGCTGTCCGATGCCATGGCCATGTCCAGGCCGGCGTTGATGGTGGCAGGGCAGTCCGTGGTGGTGCAGCCCTTCACCTGTCCGTGGCCGTTCCAGTCGCCCACAACGAAGCCACCAAAGTTCATGCGTCCCTTCAGCGCATCGGTCAGGTACGGCTTGTGGCCGTGCATTTTCTCGCCGTTGACGCTGTTGAACGATGCCATGACGGTCTGTGCGCCTGCGGCAATGGCGGGCGGATAGCCGGCCGCGTGGATGCGCACCAGCTCGGTTTCATCAATCCGGGCATCGCCCTGGTCTTTGCCATCGACGGTCCCGCCATCACCGAGGAAGTGCTTGACCGAAGCGATCACGTGGCGCTCGTCCAGGAAGGTGGGCGAGCCCACCTTGCCCTGCAGGCCCTCGACCATTGCAGCGGCGTAGCTGGCCACCACCTCCGGCGATTCCGAATAGCCTTCGTAGGTGCGCCCCCAGCGATCGTCCTGCGGTACCGCCACGGTCGGTGCGAAGGCCCACTCCATCCCGGTCACGCGGGTCTCCAGTGCGGTGATCTCGCCGATCCGGCGCAGCAGTTCCGGATTGCGGGTCGCACCCAGGCCGATGTTGTGCGCGAACAGGGTCGCGCCGATGATGTTGCTCTGCCCGTGTACCGCGTCGATGCCGAACAGCACCGGGATCGCCTTGCCGCCCTGCGAGGTGTCCATCGAGGCGGCATGGAAATCATCGGCCAGTGCCAGCCATTGCGCAGGCGAGGCATCGTAACGGCCGCCGGGGTCTGAGTTGCCGCCTGCCAGGATGGAGCCCAGCCGGTAGCGGCGCACGTCGTCCGGGGTCACGCTGGCGATATCCCCCTGCACCAGCTGGCCGACCTTCTCCTCCACCGTCAGGGTCGCCATGAGCTCGGTGATGCGTTTCTCCAGAGCCGCATCCTCGGCCAGCGGCCAGGCGACCTGCGGCCACGGATCCGGGTCGGCCGGCGCAGCGGCAACGGCCTTCCCCTCGTTCCCGCAGGCCGCCACGGCCAGCACCAGCGCGGCCAGCAGTAGACCACCGCCGGCCTGCATGAAGCGTCGATTCGGCATCGTGTTCATCCTTCCATCTGCTCCAGTTCCTTGCCCTTGGTTTCGTGCACGAAGCGCAGCACGAAGAACACCGAGATGACCGCCGCCACCAGGTAGAGGCTGTAGGTTGCGGCCAGCCCGATGGCGGCCAGCAGGATCGGGAAGGTCACCGTCACGGCGAAGTTGGCAGTCCATTGCGCCGCACCAGCGACCGCCAACGCAGAGCCGCGGATCTGGTTGGGGAACATCTCGCCCAGCATCACCCACATCACTGGCCCCCAGGAAACGTTGAAGAACACCACGTAGGCATTGGCAGCCACCAGCGCCAGCGTGCCCATGCCGCCGGGCAGCTGCAGGCGCCCATCGACCAGTGAGCCGCTGGCGAAGGAAAACACCAGCAGCGCCAAGGCCACCGCCATGCCGGCCGAGCCGACCCACAGCAACGGCTTGCGCCCGATCCGGTCGATCAGCAGCACGGTCACGATGCAGGCGCCGATGCTGAGCGCACCGGACAGGATGTTGATCAGCAGGGCATCGTTTTCAGAGAAGCCGACTGCCTGCCACAGCACCGCGCCGTAGTAGAACACCACGTTGATGCCAACCAGTTGCTGGAAGGTCGCCAGGCCGATGCCCACCCAGACAATCGGGCGGATCCTGCCGCTGGCCTTGTCACGCAGGTCCGAAAGCCGCGGGCGATGGTGGTCGGTCGACAGCGAGGCATCAATCTCGGCCAGCTTGGCCTGCGCTTCGGCCGCGCCGAACAGCCGCCCAAGCACCTGCAATGCCTCGTCCTTGCGGCGCTTCACCATCAGGTAGCGCGGGCTTTCTGGAATGGCCAACAACAGCACCAGGAACAACAGCGAGGGTACCGCCTGCATCCAGAACATCCAGCGCCAGGCCGCGTGGCCTGCCCACAGCGGCTCGGTCGAGGCACCGGCGGTGGCCGCCAGCAGATAGTTGGACAGGAACGCGGCCGTCAGCCCGCTGATGATCGCGATCTGTTGGACCGTGGCCAGGCGGCCACGGTAACGCGCCGGCGCCACCTCGGCGATGTACGCCGGGGAGATCACGCTGGCCGCGCCTACCGCGAAACCGCCCAGTACCCGCGCGATGATGAACATCCCCGACGACGGGGCTGCACCGGCGCCGATCGCCGACAGCAGGAACAGCACCGCCGAGACGATCAGCACGTTGCGGCGGCCAAGGCGGTCGGCCAGGCGGCCTGCGCTGAAGGCGCCGAACGCGCAGCCCAGCAGCATCGAGGCGATCTCGAATCCCTGCATCCATTCGCCGGACTTGAACGTCTGGTGCAGTCCGTCCTGGGTGCCATTGATCACGCCGCTGTCGAACCCGAACAGGAATCCGCCAATGGTCGCCACCACGCTGATCAGGACGATCAGTCGGGTGTTCTCGCCGCTGTTCACTGCCTGTTGCATTGCCCTGCCCCTCCCCGGTTGGGTTCCATCGACGCGAGCCTGCGCGGTCAGCGCAGCAGGTACTGGTTGATCAGGTTCTCGTAGCGCTCCTGCTTGCCGCTGACCTGCCTGGGCTCGCCGCTCTTCGCACCCAGCGCGGCCAGTTCGGCAAGGCTGAGCGCGCCGCTTGCGAACGCCTTGCCGGTACCACTTTCAAAGCTGGCGTAACGCTCCTTCCGCCACTGTTCCAGCGGCGAATCGTTGATCAGCGCATGGGCGACTTCCAGCCCATGGGCGAACGCATCCATGCCCCCGACGTGTGCGATGAACAGGTCTTCCAGGTCGGTCGATTCACGGCGCACCTTGGCATCGAAGTTCAGGCCGCCCTCCAGCCCGCCCTGGCGCAGCACCACCAGCATCGCGCCGACGGTGTCGTACAGGTCGGTGGGGAACTGGTCGGTATCCCAGCCGTTCTGGGCATTGCCGCGGTTGGCATCGATGCTGCCCAGCAGCCCGTGGTCCGATGCGACCTGCAGATCGTGCTCGAAGGTATGACCGGACAACGTGGCGTGGTTCGCCTCGATGTTGAGCTTGAAATCCTTGTCCAGGCCATGTTCCTTCAGGAATCCGACCACCGTGGCACTGTCGAAGTCGTACTGGTGCTTCATCGGTTCCATCGGCTTGGGCTCGATCAGGAAGTTGCCCTTCAGGCCGATGCTGCGGCCATGGTCGCGCGCCATGGTCAGGAAGCGTGCAAGGTGGTCGACCTCGCGCTTCATCTGCGTATTGGCGAGTGCGGCATACCCTTCGCGGCCACCCCAGAACACGTAATGTTCGCCGCCCAGTTCAACGGTTGCTTCCAGCGCCGCCTTCACCTGGACGGCGGCCCGCGCCACCACCGCGAAGTCCGGATTGGTGGACGCACCGTTCATGTAGCGCGGGTGCGAGAACAGATTGGCCGTGCCCCACAGCAGCTTCATGCCGGTGTCGTCCTGGCGGGCCTTGGCCAGCGCCACCATGTGCTTGAGGTTCTTCTCGTAGACAACGGCGTCGTCGGCGTCCGGTGCCAGGTCGATGTCATGGAAGCACCAGTACGGCACGCCCAGCTTGGTGAAGAACTCGAACGCCGCGTCCAGCTTCGCCTCGGCGCTGGCCATCGGCGATCCGGCTTCCCAGGGGAAATGCCGGGTGCCCGGACCGAACGGATCATGCCCGGCATTGCAGAAGGTGTGCCAGTAGCAGACTGCGAAGCGCAGGTGCTCCTGCATGGTCTTGCCCCCGACGCGCTTGTCCGCGTCATACACCTTGAAGGCGAGCGGGTTGTCCGACCCCCGTCCTTCGAAGGGGATGCGGCCGATGCCGGGGAAGTATTCCTTGCTGCCGATGAAGGGCTGGGTGGTCATGAGGGGTCTTCCTGTCGTTGTGCGGGGTGTGGCGTTGAGGGGGATCCGTCGCGATACAGCGGCGTGATGGCATCGAGGTGGCGCAGGAACCGTGCATAGGCGGTGGCGTAGGCCTGCATGCGCGCCGGGTCCGGGCGTGCGGACCGGAGCGGATCCAGCGCTACGTGCTGGTCGGCGATGTCGGCGATCGAGGTGGCTTCGCCCCGCGCGTGGCCCAGCGCCCACACCGCCTGCAGCGCCGCACCGAACGCGGCGCCCTCAGGCTGGCTGGGCACGTCCACCGGCAGGCCGAACACATCGGCCACCAGTTGCCGCCACTGCGCGCTGTTGCTGCCGCCGCCGGTCAGCACGATGGAATCGAACGACATGCCCGCGCGTACGAAGGCATCGAAGCCGTACTTCAGGCTGTAAGTGGCCCCTTCCATCGCCGCGCGATAGAGGTGTGCAGGCGTCATGTTGGTGGTGTCCAGCCCGGCCAGCATGCCCTTGCCGAACGGCAGGTCCGGCGTGCGTTCGCCGTTGAGGTACGGCAGCATCACCAGCCCGTCGGCACCGGGCGGAGTCGCTCGCAGGTGAGCGTCACCGTCGCGCGTGCTGAAGCCGAAAGCCGCCGCGACCTGCTCGGTCGCCACGGTACAGTTCATCGTGCAGATCAGCGGCAGCCAGCCGCCGGTGGACGAACAGAAGGCCGCCCATGCCCCGTCCGGGTCGACCACGGGTGTATCGGAGTAGGCGAACAGCGTGCCCGAGGTGCCCAGGCTCATCGCCAGGCGACCCGGCACCACGCAGCCGGTGCCGATGGCCGCCATCATGTTGTCGCCGCCTCCGACAGCCACTTTCACCGTCGCCGGCAGCCCCAACGCCGTCGCCGTGGCGGGGTCGATGTCGAACACTTCTTCGGGCCCGGCGATGCGTGGCAGGCAGGCCGCAAGATCGCGCTCGGGATCGGTCGCATGCAATAGTTCGCTCGACCAGGTGCGGGTGCGTACGTCCAGCCAGCCCGTGCCGGACGCATCCCCGTACTCGCAGAAACGCTGTCCGGTCAACACGAAATTAAGGTAATCGTGGGGCAGCAGGATGCTCGCAAGCCGGGCATAGGCCTCGGGCCGATGGGCCTTGGTCCAGGGCAGCTTGGATGCGGTGTACCCGGTGAGGACAGGGTTCCCGGCCAATGCGATGGTGCGCGCCCTGCCGCCTGCCGCCTGCATGATCTGCCCGCACTCGGCCGAGCTGCTGGTGTCGCACCACAGCTTGGCCGGTGCCAGTACCTCACCCGCTTCATCCACCGCCACGAACCCATGCTGTTGGCCCGAAACAGCCAGCGCGGCAATGCGCGAGCGCAGCGCGGGATCGATGTCGGCGAAGCAGGCGTGCAGTGCCGCGACCCAGTCGGCCGGCTGTTGTTCCCGGCTGCCGTCGGCACCGCTGGCCAGCGCCAACAGTGCGCTGGCGCTGGCCACCACGTTGCGCCCGGCAGGGTCGTAGACCACCACCTTGAGGCTTTGCGTACCCGCGTCGATTCCGGCAACCAGATCCATCGTTTCCACCAGTTTTGGCTTGAAGGTAGCGCTACCAATCAGCGGCAACAGCATGTCGGGCGGCTATGTCACCGCCATGCCCCGTTGCCATGCCTGCGCCGACGCGTTGCAGTAGCGCTCGATGAACGCGGCCTGCGACGGCATCTTCGCCACCTCCTGCTGCACCGGCCGACGGATGCGATCCAGCAGCGTGCGCAGGTCCGCATCACTGATGGCGCGCGACAACGGATGCGGCGGTCCCGGCTGGATGCCCTGCCCGGTCAGGACGCTGGTCCAGGAGTCGACCCGGAACAGTTCGCCGGGGTCCTGCCAGGCGTGGGCGCGCTCGCGCCACGCGCGCAGGCGAACCTGCAGCGACTCCGGCAGTGCCATCTCCCGACACGCTTTCCACATCGGCTCGTCGCGCTGGTTGGCGTGGTAATGCAGGATGATGAAGTCGCGCACGTGTTCCATTTCCTGGCGGCTGACATCGTTGTAGAGCGCCATCAGCGATGGGCTGATGCCCTCCAGCGGGAACAACTGGATCAGGCGCACTACCGCGCTGATGGTCAGGTGGATGCTGGTGGATTCCAGCGGCTCGATGAACCCACTGGCAAGCCCCAGCGCCACCACGTTCTTGTTCCATGCCTTCAACCGGCGCCCGCTGCGGAACGGCACCAGCCAGGGGTCGCGCAGGGGCCGGCCCTCGATGTCACGCAGCAGCTTGGCCTGCGCCTCGTCATCGGACATGTGGCGGCTGGAAAACACCAGCCCACAGCCCACCCGGTGCTGCAGCGCGATATGCCAGCGCCAGCCGGCCTCGTGTGCGATGGCGCGCGTGTACGGCACCGGCGGATTGACCGACTCGGTCTGTACGGCAACGGCGCGATCGCTGGGCAACCATTCGTGCCAGTCTTCATAGCCGGTATGCAGGGTCTGCTCGGTCAACAGGCCGCGGAAGCCGGTGCAGTCGATGAACAGGTCGCCCTCGATGACCTGTCCGTCTTCCAGCACCAACGATGCCACCGCGCCGTCATGGGCGTGCTGGCGGACTTCGCGGATCTTGCCTTCCACCCGGCGCAGGCCGTTTGCCTCGGCCTTGCCGCGCAGGAACCTGGCATAGAGGCTGGCGTCGAAGTGATAGGCGTAGCTGGCCTGCGGCTGGGTCTGCAGGGAGAACCGGTCTTCCAGCGAGGCCGCACTTTCCAGGCAGAATTCGCCCAGGTCCGAGGGCATGCCCCGGCGCAGGCTCTCCAACCAGAAATGGTGGAACGGCGTGGCCCAGGTGCCCTGCCCGATGGTGCCGAACGGATGGATGAAACGGTCCCCGGGGCGACGCCAGTTCTCGAACGAAATCGAGAGCTTGAACGTACCGGCCACCGCGCGCAGGAACTCCTGCTCGTCGATCTGCAGGAAGCGGTGGAACATGCGGATGGGCGGCACGGTGGATTCGCCCACGCCGACGGTACCGATCTGCTCGGACTCCACCAGAACGATGTCGAGCTGATCGCGGAACTGGTGGGCCAGCGCGCAGCCGGCAAGCCAACCGGCAGTGCCACCGCCGGCGATGACGACCTTGCGGATCCGCCCTTGTGTTGTGTCTACAGCGTTCAATGCGATGTCCCCATCAACGGTTGAGTAGCGCCAGGAGCCGGGCGCGCATGCGCCGCGCCTGGGTCGTATCGAACGGTGCCAGCTCGCCCCGTGCGGCTTCGGGCAGATGCTGCCCGGCGCGTTCGGCGGGGCCGAATACGTAGTAGTCGAAGATCGCCGCCCACGCGTGTTTCTCACGCGGTGGCAGGTCACGCAGGGCCCACATCGCATGCTGCAGCGCCGGCAGGGGCGAGGCCAGCAGGCTCGGCGAACCGCGCCACCAGTAGTTCACCAGTACGTTGAACGGCTCCAGGCTGCGCACGTGGTGCCACCACAGGCTCGGGATGAAGATGGCATCACCGGGCTCCAGTTCGGCGCTCTGCGCACTTGCCAGGGCATCACGGAAACGGGGGTGAAGATCGAAATCCGGGCGGTCGAAATCCACCACGCTGACCGCCTGCCCGCCGGGGGTGGGATCCATCGGGCCCGGGTAGAGGTTGTCGATCTGCTCGGGCGGAAACAGGGTGAACCGGCGTCGGCCAACCGTGCAGCACGCCAGGTTCTGCGGGGTGTCGTAGTGGCAGGAGGCCGTGACCCGGTTGCCGATCCAGATGCTGGCCAGCGCCTCGATGCCCTGCCCGGCCAGCCCGGCGTCGTTGTGCTCGGTGAACCCCGGCAGCGCACGCGCGACCGGCAGCGAGGCGACGTAGTAGGTCGGCGGGCTGGGCGAAGCGAGATGGTCCGAGATCGCCTCCAGGACCTCTGACAGCACGCCGCGCCGGACCTCGATGTTCAACGCGGTGAAGTCCGCCGTGTAGAACGGTCGCCCTTCAATACCGGGGTCGCCGAAAGAATACGGGACCAGCGACCCTGCATCGAAGCGGCGCAGGTAGGCCATGGCCTCGTGGGGGCCGCGCAATCCGGCCTGCACCAGTCCCCAGTCGCGCACGATGCCGCGCAGCACCACCGGCTCGCCAGCGTCCACCAGCGCCTGCAACGGCAGCGCGCCGGGGTCCAGGCCTTCCAGTGCGCGCATGGCAACGGCCTCCCGCATCGGTCAGTTCCTGCCCGCCGTAGGCGCAGCATCCTGCATGCGCAGGCGTCGTTGTTTCTCGGCGATCAGGCGGCGCATGTTGTGCAGCGAGGCCAGCATCAGATAGGTCCCTTCCAGATAGCCGGCGCGGTTGAGCCCGGCCAACGCGGCGCCATCCAGCAGCGCCAGGCGATCACGGTCGATCGCGTGCAGCCCGTTGACCGTGAAGCGATGTTCCGGGTCGACCTGCACATCCAGCGTGACCGGTTGGATCAGCCCGTGCGCGTCCAGCGCGGCAAACATGTCCGCACCGAACGCGTGGCCATCGTGGATGCCGCGCAGTACGCTGGTGATGTGGTCCAGGTACGGGGAGTTTCCCCCCTGCGGCAGGAACACCGGCTCACCCTGCATCGCGGTCACGCGCGGATGATCAAGATCCACGTGCAGCACCGCTTCGCGGCTGAGCGTGCCATCGATGTGGCGGTCCTGGAAGCCGATCAGGAACGGCCCTTTTGCCGCGGCCCCGGGCAGGTAGGAGGCATTCCAGTGGCCGTCCTGCAGGAACAGATTCTCATGCTGCTCGAAGCCGAGCAGCGCTACCGATTGCCAGGCGCCGCTGTCGGCATCGCGGCGCAGGAAGATGGGGTATTCCCGCTGCAGTTCGGCGAACTCGCTCGGATAGGCCGGCACCATGCCCACCGCGTCGCCGAATTCGGGCCCGAAGCCGGTGGCCACGCGCAGGTCGTGGTGGGCGATGTTGTTGAGCATTTCGTATCGCGACACGGTGTCGTCCCCTCCCAGCAGGAGCCTTGAACGGGTGCCGCCGGCAAGGCAGCGGCACCCCCACGGTTCAGAACCTGTAACGCACGCCGAGCATGTAACGCGGACTCTGGTCAGCCAGCTTCACGATCATCTGCGAGGTGCGCGAACGCCAGCGGACGTCCTCTCCAGTCAGGTTGATCGCCTCCAGGCCGAAGGACCAGTTTTCATTCAGTGTGTAGTTCACGCTGAGATCCCACTGGTCGTATTCTTCCACATAGTAGGGATTGCGACTGGTGCCCTGGTTGGCCAGGATCAGATACTCGTCACGCCAGTTCCAGGCCAGGCGTATCGACCATCCGTACTTTTCGTACATCAGCATGGCATTGGCGGTATCGCTGAGGCCGGTGAGCGAGAACTGGTCTATGTTCGGATCACCCGCATCGTTGTAGCCCACGTCGCCGTTGACGATGGTGTAGTTGGCCAGCACGCCGAACCCGGTATCGCCGAAGAAGTACTGCCCACCGAGCTCCCAGCCACTCAGCTTGGACTCGTTCTGGTTGATCGGGCGGTTGACGTTGAACTGGTACAGCGGGTCGGCTGCGGTGCCATACAGGTCGTAGGCGGCTTCGGTGGACAGCACCTGCGCGTCCGTCCCGTTGTAGGCACCCAGGCCGGCGGGATTGTTGCGCAGCAGTGCCAGCGCGGTGAACAACGCGGTGTCGTTGGCATTGCAGGCCGCCGCATTCGCCGCACCCACCTGGGTAGCGCAGGTGCCGCTGGTGAGGAAGGCCAGCGCCGCCTGCGCATCCGGACCGGCAGTGGGATCGCGCAGTCCGTACAGGTTTTCCTGGACCACGGTATTGCCGATGAAGTTGGCGACCCGCTTGTTCCAATACGTGACCGACACGTAGCTGGCGTCAGCGAAGTACCACTCCAGCGCCATGTCGAGGTTGTCCGACTCCAGTGGCTTCAGTTGTGGGTTTTGTGCGGTGCCGCTGGCCCGCGAAGACGGATCGATCAGCACCGAGCCGAATGGTTGCTGTGCGGTCGGACCTGCGTAAAGGTTTCCGATCGGCGCGCGCGCGATGCTTTTGCCGAAAGAGACGCGGCCCTTCAGGTCGTCCATGAGGTCGATGCTGAAATCGAGGTTGGGCAGGACGTAGCTGTAGCTGTTCTTTTCGGTGAACGGCTGTTGCTCATCGGACAACACCACGCGGAAGTCATTGTTGGACTGCCATTCGATGGCCTCCGGGATGGCGATGACCGAAGTGGACACCACATCGGTGGTTTCATAGCGCACGCCCAGGCGGGTATTGGTGCGCAGCCCGCCCAGCTCGCCGTCCAGCTCGACCTGGAAATAGGCGGATTTCGTCTTCTCCTCCACCAGGTTGTCGGCGGCGCGCTGCGGGCTCACGCCGAGGCTGGCGCCATAGTTGTCCGCCGCCCATTGCGCCAGGCGGCCAGCATCGCCGCGCCAGGCGGTGAAGCTGTTGGCATTGAAGTCGTTGAACAACCCGACGATGTTGACCGGCTGCAGCAGGTCCATCAGCCCGTTTGCCACATCCCCGTCGACGTTGGCCACGCCCCAGTCGCCCAGGGTGTTGTAGTTCTCCGCTGCCTGGATGCGGTGGGTGGTCTGCTTGCTCGAATCCACGCCGAACTGGAAGCGACCCTTGTCGAAGCTCCACTCACCGTCAACGCGGCCCTGCTTGATCTCGCTGACCTGGGTCTGCGAATTGATGCGCAGCACCTGCGAACCGATCTCGCCCGGCACGAACCCCGGATTGACCACGCCGTTGACCTTGGCGAGGGCATCGGCCGTGCTCGGGTACCAGACCTGGGTGCCCACCGGCAGGCCGTTGTTGAAGTTCATTTCCTGCACCCACGACCCACCGCAATGCGGGCCGGTGGTGCAGTTGTTGGTACCGGCGATGCTGCTGAAGATGGAGCCACCGCCGGTGAGCGGATCGTTCGGCCGGCTTTCGTTCTTGGAATCGTGCGCGTCGAAGCTCAGCTTGAACCGATCGGTGAGCTGCCACAGTGCATTGAAGCCAAGCGATCCCAGCTTGTACTTCTGCATGCTGCGCTGCTGCTCAAGCCCGAAATCCTTGGTGCCCGCGACCTCTCGGATGTAGATCGGCGTGGCTACCGCGCCGCTGGTGTCGAACTCGACGTCGGTGTAGTTGCTGTTCTGCAGCCACATGCCCTGTTCGCCACGATTCTCGGTGATCTCGTTGGTCGAATAGGTGTAATCCAGGGTCAGCGTCACCGCATCGGTCGGCGCGAACTGCAGCACGGCCTGGCCGTTGATGCGCTCGCGCTCGAACTCGGAAAACGCATAGCGGAGGTCGTTCGGGCGACCGTACAACGCGCCCACTGCCGGTGCATTGACCACCGTGGGGTTGCCCGGCAGCGTGCCGGTCCACGGCTGGATGTTCCAGTAATTGTTGGTGGCCTGCACCGAGCCACCCTTGCGCTTCTGGTAGCTGGCGCTCACGCCAACGCCGAAGGTCTTTTCCGGGTTGCTGTAGCTGAAGAGGCCGGACAGTTCCGGCGTCAGGTCGTCACCGAACGGCTGGCTCTCGTCGGAGACGATCTTCGCGCCGGCACTGGCGACGGTGCCTTGATGGTCGAAGGGTCGCGCCGTCAGGATGTTGATCGTAGCGCCGATGCCACCGCTGGGCACATTGGCCTGGCTGGTCTTGTAGACCTCGATGCCGTTGATGGCCTCGGCGGCAAGCTGGGCGAAGTTGAAGGCGCGGGTACCGCCGTCGACACCGCCGATGGCGACCTGTCCAGATGCACCGAAGGCATCGGCGCCGGGCATCTGGCGCCCGTTGAGCGTGACCATGTTGAACTGCGGCCCGAAGCCGCGCGCGGTGACCTGTGCACCCTCACCATCACGGCGTTCGATGGAAATACCGGTGATGCGCTGCAGTGACTCGGCGAGGTTGGTGTCGGGGAACTTGCCGATGTCCTCCGCACTGATGGCATCCACCACGCCAGCCGAGTCGCGCTTGATATCCATCGCTTGGCTGAGGCTGTTGCGGATGCCGGTGACCTGCACGGCGTCCAGCTGGGTCGGGCTCGCCTGGCCCTGCTGCTGCGCCACGGGCGCCGGCGTGGCCGGATCCTGCGCGAAGGCGGGATTGATGACCAGGACGCCGCCGACGAAGGTGAACATGGCCCTGGAGGTGAACTTCGCCAGCGTCCGGCTCATGGCAGAGCCCTCCAGCCGGGTATACGACGGACAGTAACAGCGCTCATGACTCTCCCCTCTGACATACGATCGAATGGATGCACCGCCCCTTCTGGGGCACGTACGGGCGACGCCCGTCTTCCAAACCGAACATCGCAGTGCGCGTTGCCTTCACTGCGACTCAAACTCGCTTGCGGATTTGCCAGAACAGCCGCGCGGTAAGGGGGGGGGTACCTGCTGGCCTTACCCTGGCTCAGTGGTAGCGCTACCATCACGTCTCGGGCGCAGACTACTCACCCCGGATCGCGCTTGTCATCATGCAGCGCAGCAAAGGAGTTGATTGTTTGAAAAGCAGCCAAAAAGCGGTCCGTCGCAAGGCAAGCGCCGTCACCATCGATGACGTCGCCGCGCATGCTGGCGTTTCGCCGATGACGGTTTCACGTGTCATCAATGGCCATGCCGGCGTGCGCGAAGGCAACCGCGATCGGGTCATGCGCAGCGTGCAGGAACTGGACTACCGCCCCAACCCTGCCGCCAGTGCGTTGGCCGCCGCGCAGCACACCTGCATCGCGTTGATCTACACCAATCCCAGCTCCAGCTACCTGCGCGAGCTGCTGGTCGGCGCGCTGCGCGGGTCTACCCGCTCAGCGGCGCAGCTGGTGATTGCCAGTTGGGATGAGCTGGATGGGCAGGCGCGTCGGCAGGCGGCCCGGCAGCTCTCCATCACGGTCTCGGGCGTGATCCTTCCGCCGCCGCTGTGCGAAACAAAGGACATCGTCGATGTCTTCGTCGACGCCGGCATTCCCGTGGTTTCCATCGCGTCCAGCCATTTCAGCGATCATGTTTCCTGCGTGCGCATCGACGACCGCCAGGCAAGCCGGGACGTCATGTCGCATCTGCTGGCACACGGGCACACGCGCATCGGCTACATCAAGGGCGATCCAAACCAGACCGCCAGCGCGCATCGATGGCAGGGTTACCGGGATGCGCTGGCTGATGCCGGTATCGACTATGACGCCTCCCTTGTGCAGCCCGGTCACTTCACCTACCGCTCCGGACTGGACGCAGCCGAACGGTTGTTGGCCCTGGATCAGCGCCCCAGCGCGATCTTCGCCAGCAACGATGACATGGCATCGGCCGTCGTTTCCGTGGCGCACCGGCGCGGCCTGGAGGTACCAGGCGATCTTTCAGTCGTTGGTTTCGACGACACATCCGCCGCGACGATGGTGTGGCCGGAGCTGACCACCCTGCATCAGCCCGTGGCAGACATGGCGGACAGCGCGGTGGACATCCTGTTGCGGGAGATCCGCCGCACCGCCACCGCTGGGCGCGTGGCCGTCAATCAGGTGCTTGCGCACCGGCTGGTCACGCGCGCGTCCGTATCCACGCCGTTGCCACCGAAGGACGCCGCGTCCCGTCCAGCGCGCTCGGAATGACGTTTGCCGGCAATGTCGTGGAACCGTGATGGAACGGCGCATCCGCAGTGACATGGCACTGGCGCCGGCAGCACCGCGCGCTACATCGCGCTGCGCAGACTGCCTGCATCGCCCATCCTGCGAGGTACCGACGGTGCGCATCCACCATCTCAATTGTGTTTCCACATGCCCGCCCGGCGGCCGCCTCATGGATGGGCGCACGCACGGGGTGCTGCGGCGGGCACGCCTTTGCTGCCACTGCCTGCTGATCGAGACCAACCACGGCCTGGTGCTGGTGGATACCGGCTTTGGAACCCGTGACGTCACCCATCCACGAGAGCGCCTCTCGCCGTTCTTCCGTGCGCTGCTGGCGCCCGACCTTCGCCAGTCGATGACCGCGCTGTCACAGGTGCAGGCGCTGGGATGGTCGGCGCACGACGTGCGGCATATCGTGCTGACCCACCTGGATTTCGATCACGCCGGCGGACTGGACGATTTCCCCGAAGCAGCGGTCCACGTGCTGGCCGCTGAAGCAGATACGGCGGGGAATCGCGGCCGGTGGCTGCAGCGGCAGCGCTTCCGCCCGCAGCAGTGGCCGCGCGTCGAACGCTGGCACCTGCACCGGGAAACCGCTGGCGAAGCATGGTTCGGGCTGTCCTTCGTGCGACCGCTGCAGGGGCTGCCACCTGACATCCTGATGGTGCCGTTGCCGGGCCACACCCGTGGCCATGCCGGCATAGCGGTTCACAGCGAGGGGCGCTGGCAGCTGCTCGCCGGTGATGCGTACTTCCACCAGGACGAACTGGGACCGGGGACGTATCGGTGCCCGCCCGGCTTGCGCGGCTATCAGTGGATGATGGAGCAGGATCGCCGCCAACGCCTGGCATCGCGGGACCAGGTGCGAAGCCTGCGGCGCCTGCATTCCCGTGGCGAACTGGAGATATTCTGCTCGCACGACGTCGCCGAATTCGAGCGTCTTTCGGGTTGTCCGTTCAACCAGGCGTGAGCGGGCGCGGCCGGCAGACCGCAGGCGATGCGCTATCCTTGCCCGCCGCATGGCGATGCTCCCCTGGATATGAAAGAACGACACGGAATTCCCGCAGCAAGGCTTACCGGCATACGGCTGCGGAGCCGGCGCGTGCGTTGGACCGGCGCGGCGTTGCTGGCGTTGGCCAGCCTGCCGTTGCTGGCTGCCACGCCGCTGGAACTGGCCCACGAGGTCAACACGGAAATCGTGACCAGGCAGGTCATCGAAGAGGGCCAGGCCTTCCTGCGTGCCTTTGGCAGCGGCGAAGGTATCGCGGCGCCCGACGATCCTCCCACGTGCCGCGAAGCGATCAGGGCCGCGATGGCGGCACATCTGTCAGCCGGCGTGAGGCAGGTAGCCGAGGGAATCCAGGACCCTGTCCAAGAGGCCAGGTTCGATCAGTTGCTGGCGAGCGTCTACACCCCCGCCGAGCTGAAAGCGTTCCTTGGCCAGCGCAACCAGGTCGAGCTGCCCGAGCTGCTTGCCGCCGTGCTGGCTGCCCCTAAAGTGCGCGCCGCGCATGATGCGCGGATGGAGGCGTTCACCCTGGGCGAACCTGACGCCGCCTCGCCGGAGGGCATGGGCCTGCAGCGTGCCAAGGAAACCTGCGAACGCCTGAGGGCGGAAGCGCGTTGAGTGTCTGCGCCGCGCGTATCAACGCGCGGCTTTTTCGCCGTTGTCTTTCATCGCGGCACGCGTCTGTGCGAACTCGGGAAACGTCTCGGCCATCGACGCTTTGTCCGGAAGCACATAGAACACGCCACCGCGCTCGAACGTGGTGCGGACGATCTGTTCGTAGAACGTCGGCGAGATGTTGATGCAGCCGTGGGTCACGCGGTTGTCATCGGGCGAGGCCGAAGCAAGTCGCTCGGCACGCTTCTCTGATGGGACGCCGGTGGTGATGGGATGCAGCGCGACACCCGAATCGTAGTCGACCCAGAGCACGCGCCCTGCATCGATCGAGGGTCCGTAGCCGCCGATGAAGCGACCCGCAGGAGTTGTGCGGTCACGTCCCGGGATGGCCCGCAGGGCCAGGCCAGCGACGCCGGGCGCGGTGTGGTCACCGCTTGCCGAGCCGAACAGCGCGGGCGCGGCACCGCGCAGTCGGCCTTCCCCGTCGAAGACAAGGACCTGGGCAGCCGCCTTGTCCATGATCGCGAACGGATAGCCTTGGCTGTCTTTGGATGCAACGACCCAGCCGGCCAGTTCGATCACGGTGTCCGACACCGTTTGGCCTTCCGGGAGTTCGTCGACCGCAGCGGCGGATTGCGCGGCGGCGTTCTTCGCGCTCACCGGTGCGGTGCACGCCAACGCCAGCGCGAGTGCCAGCACACCACAAACGGGCCGCATTCTGGAGGATGGATGAGTACGGATGGGACACTTCCTTTGAATCAGTTTCTACTGCTCCCGAGGAAACCAGTGGCCTGTGCAGGCCACCGGTGCCTGGTTCAAACGTGTCGGGCGATCAACCGCGCGGCTTGCGGCGCGGCGCCTGCTCAAGCTGCTGGACGCGGCCTTCGATCTGGTCGAGGCGCTGGTTGGCCTGGGTGGCGGACTGGTTGGCCGATTCGGCACTCTGTGCGGCGCCCTGCACCTTCACGTCGAGCTGGTCGAGGCGCGAATCGATGCGTGCGAAGTCGTCCTTGTAGGTGGCGCAGGCGCTCAGGCTGACGCCAGCGATGAGGGCGATACCAAGGTTGCGTGCGGTCGTCAGATTGGGTTTGCTGAGGAACATTTCACTGTCTCCTTCTTCGGGGGTGTTCGGACTATAGCGGCGTTTTCGGCTGTGCCAAGACCGACGTTCAGTTGATGCCGGGAGAAGTAGAGGCAGCGTGAAGGCAGCGCATTCCTGCTCAGCTTCTATGCATCAGGATCATTTTTTCCTGCGACATGTCCCGCATGGTGTACGGAATACCGCCGGTGCCGTAACCCGATTCGCGACGGCCGGCGAACGGCATCCAGTCGGTGCGGAACGCGGTGGCGTCGTTGATCATCACCGCCGAGGCATCCAACCGGTTGGCCGCGCGCATGGCGATGTCGATATCCTGCGCGAAGATGCTGGCCTGGAAGGCGGTCGGCAGCGAGTTCGCCCGGGCGATGGCTTCGTCCAGATCCGAATAGCGATACACCGCCACCACGGGCCCGAATACTTCCTGCGTGGTCACCCGCGCATCAGCGGCCGGGTCGAGCAGCACGGTCGGCTGCAGCGTGGTCTCGGACAGCCGCTTGCCGCCGCTGGCGAGCTTCGCACCGCCCTTCACGGCTTCATCGATCCACTCGGCCACCCGGTCGGCCTCGCGGGGCTGGATCAGCGGGCCCACGTTGGTGTCTTTCAGGGTGGGATCGCCGGTACGCAGCCGTTCCGCACGGGCGATCAGCGCCTCGGTGAAGTCATCGGCGATATCGTTGTGGACGAAGATGCGCTGGGTGGAAACGCACACCTGGCCGGCATGGTAATAGCCGCCCTTGACGATGGGCTCGATGATCCTGGACAAGTCCGCGCTGCGGTCGACAATGGCCGGCGCAACCCCGCCGTGCTCCAGTGCCGAACGGGCGCCGTGTGCCAGCTTGCTGTGCAGCGACCACCCTACCCTGGCCGATCCGATGAAGCTCAGGAAGGCAACGCGCTTGTCGGTGGCCAGTGCCTCGGCCAGGTCGTTGCCTTCCGGCAGGAAGCTCTGGCACCACGGCTCGGGCAGCCCGGCTTCATGCACCATCGCCACGAAATCCAGGCAGGAAAGTGGCGTTGCCGATGCGGGTTTGATGATCACCGGGCACCCCACGGCGATCGCCGGGGCGACCTGGTGCACGATCAGGTTGAGCGGGTGGTTGAAGGCCGAGATCGCCGCCACGATGCCGATGGGCTCGCGGGTGGTGAATGCCCAGCGCCCCACCGCCGCAGCTGAAAGTCCCATCGGGATCTCGCGGCCGCCAAAGTTGCGTAGTTCGTCGGCGGCGTTGTGGACGCCATCGATGGCGCGCGTGGTTTCGATGATGGCGTCCGGCAACGGCTTGCCGCCCTCGCGTGCGATCTGCAGCGCGAGGTGGTCGCGCTTGGCGTCCATCAACGCGGCCAGCCTGCGCAGGATCGCGATGCGCTCGTGCGGCGGCAGCCAGCCGTCGCGGTCCTTGAACACCCGCTCGGCGGCGCTGAGCTTGTGTTCCAGCGCTGAGGCAGTATCGAATCTGACTTCCGCGATGGGCGCGCGGTCGAAGGCCTGTACGACGGTCAGCATGTTGGGCTCCTTTTATAGAGTCAGGGGACGATCAGGCGCAGCCCACATCCGGCGTGCGGTTGCGCAGCTCATCGACGAGCACCCGGGTGTTTTCGGAATAGTCGATCGGCACATCGAGCACGTGCACGCCACCGCCGGCGAAGGCCGCTTCGATCATCGGCACCAGCTCCTCGACGGCGGTCACCCGGCTGCCCTTCGCGCCGTAGGCCTCGGCATATTTCACGAAATCGGGATTGCCGAATCGCATGCCGAAATCCTCGAAACCATCCACCGCCTGCTTCCAGCGGATCATGCCGTAGGCGCTGTCGTTGAGGATCACCACGACTAGGTTGAGCCCCAGCCGCACGGCGGTTTCCATCTCCTGCGAGTTCATCATGAAGCCGCCGTCGCCGCACACCGCCATGACCCGGCGCTGCGGGTACAGCATCGCCGCCATCATCGCCGACGGCAGGCCGGCGCCCATCGTGGCGAGCGCATTGTCGAGCAGCAGCGTATTGGCCACATGCGTGCGGTAGTTGCGGGCAAACCAGATCTTGTACATGCCGTTGTCCAGGCAGACGATGCCATCGTCCGGCACCGCCTGGCGCACGTCGTGCACTATCCGTTGCGGCGTGACCGGGAAACGGTCCTCCTCGGCACGATCATTCAGCCGGGCGAGGATGTTCTGCCGCAGTCCGGTCATGCCTTCGTCGGCAGCCAAGCGGCCTTCCAGCCGCTCCGCCAACGCATCCACCGAGGCGCCGATATCGCCCAGCACTTCGATATCCGGGTGGTAGACCTGCTCGACCGTGGCCGACTGGAAACTGATATGGATGACCTTCGGGCCTCCGCTGCTCTTCATCAGGAAGGGCGGCTTTTCGATCGTGTCATGGCCGATGGCGATGATCAGGTCGGCGCGTGCCACCGCCTCGTGGACATAATCCCCTTCGGACAGCGCCGCGGTGCCCATGTACAGGTTGGAGCCACCGGTGACGGCGCCCTTGCCCATCTGGGTGTTGAAGAATGGCAGGCGTGTGCGCGCCACGAACGCGGACAGCGCCTCGGTCAGCCACGGCCGGCTTCCGGCCGCGCCGATCATCACCAGCGGTCGCTTTGCCGCGAGGATGGCCGCTTCAGCACGATCAAGCGCGGCAGGCGCCGCGATGGGCCGTTCCAGCGCATGGACGGGGATGACCGGGACATCCTCCACTTCCTCGCCGGCGATGTCCTCCGGCAGTTCCAGATGGACCGGCCCGGGCCGCTCTTCCATTGCCACACGGAACGCATCACGCACCATGGCGGGGATCGAGGCCGGGCTGACAATCTGCCGCGTCATTTTCGTGAGCGGCTTCATCGACGCCACGATATCCACGATCTGGAAGCGTGCCTGCTTCGCACTCATTACCGCTTTCTGGCCGGTGATGAGGATCATCGGCCACGCACCCAGGTGGGCATACGCCGCACCGGTGGAGAAGTTCAGCGCGCCCGGGCCGAGCGTAGCCAAGCACACGCCGGGCCTGCCGGTGAGCCGGCCGTGGGTAGCGGCCATGAAGGCGGCTGCCTGCTCATGGCGGGTGAGGACGAGTTCAATCCTGGAGTTCCGAAGCGATTCCAGGAAGTCCAGATTCTCTTCGCCCGGCACGCCAAAAATGCGGTCTACGCCCTCGTTTTCCAGCGCCTTGACCAGTAGATCCGAGCCCTTCTGCATAGCGTCGATCCTTGCGGTGAGGATGCGACCACTATACGCCCGGGGTATTACGCTTAGCCTGTAACTGAATGGCGACGCGTGGAACGCTCTGTAATCACTACAAGGCGGGGCCCGCTCGCGCCGACTGCTCAGCCAATGAAGCTTCAAGCAGGTTCACATAGGTCTCCAGCCTGCTGCGGATGCCGACCAGAACCCAGCCGAGGGCATACAGCAGGACGATGCCGAAGATCAGCACAGCGGCGATCGGATTGACATCGAACGCACCGGCCCAGTCACCCCACTTCCAGGTGCGAAGCTGCAGGTAGAGTGCTCCCAACACGGGGAAGAAGCCGAGCTTCTGCAGCCCGCCGAAGACCAGGCCCATCCGCTCCGTCATGCCTTGCCGAAGCGTGCTCGCAAAGCGAAGCCGCTGCTCGCGCTCGTCTCTCGGGAACGCCCTGAGCTGATCAACCAGATACGCCCAGTACGCGAAGTCACCATCCATCTCTGCCGCATGGGTCAGGCGTGGTTTGATGTACTGCCGCCCTTCCCGCTTGAGCATCAGCACGAACGACAGCAGGAACCCGACGATCTCGGTCAGCAGACACCCCATCAGGATCATGATCTGCGAGCCTGCGGGAAACAGGCTGTCTGGCAAGGCGGCAGTGAGCAGCCCCAGCCCGGTGGCCGCTACACCCACCAGAATCCCGCCTTTTTCCAGGCGCGACGGCTTCGGATGGATACTCTGGGCCGCATAGCCCTGCACTTTCTCGAACAGCCAGGAAAAGGTCAGCTCACCTGTGACGGGCTTCGTGCCGGCGTCAGCGCCGTTGCACTCACTTACCTGCATATCCATTGCGGGGTTCCTCGGTCGGTCTGTCGGCGGCAAGAGCTGGCTGCGTGCGCGGGCTCGCTGCCCGTTGATAGTAGCGTGACGCCCGGACGGTCCGATGCTGCCCGGGCAGTGACGTTACCTGCTGGTCGGCGAGAAGTCCTGAGCTCGGCGTGTCTTTCGCCACTGGATCCACGCGATCGCGGCGACGAAGAAGACGCTGCACAGGTAACTGCCTTCCGGCCCTTCCGCGCCACCGGTCAGGGTGTCGAGGCCTCGCGGGCGCAGCGCCACCAGCAGCGCCGGCAAGTGCGCGTCCATGCCGGTGACGGGCAGTTCGAAGCCGGTCGCGAGCAACCAGTTCCACCCCGCATGCCAGCCCATCACGCCCCAGATATTGCCGGTCCGCAGTGCCCAGGCGCAGGCGAACAGCGAGAACAGGAACGTGCTGAGCATGACCCGGGGCGGCTGGTGCGGACTGAAATGCAGGAAGCAGAAAACGAGCGACACCAGCAGCACTGCCACCGCGACATTGGTCTTGCGCGCCACCACCGACAGCATCCAGCCGCGGAAGATGACTTCCTCCACGCTCGCCTGGAACATGAAACTCAATAGCAGCAGACCGATGTGCAGCAGACTGACGGGCGACCGCCAAGCCTGCCCCAAGCCCGCCGCCTGCATGCCGCCAGCCATCCAGATCGCGACGACGACCAGCGCGACCGTGCCGAATCCAACGGCCAGTCCGCGCAGGAAGGTTTTCAGCGGCGCCGGACCGGTCAGCCCGATACTTGCCAGCGAGCGCCCTTCGACGAAGCGTACCCAGGCGAGCACGGCCGCAAGCGTTGGCGCGAAGCCGATCCACAGCAGCGCATGCAAGCCAGCGAGGCCGATCGGATCGCCGCTCGGCGTCGACCAATGCTGCGACTGCATCCACCCGTCCAGCGCGATCACCGGTACCGCGTTGAACAGGATCATCACGATCGGCGTCAGCCAGGCCCAAGGCAGCCAGCCGCGGGCCGGATCGGGCGAATACAGGGCAACGGGGGTCATGCTGGGCTCCAGGTCGACGTGATCGCCGCTGCAAGTTGCCATTGGCGCGGGGGCGTGGCAATCCGTTTGCGACCAAGCCACGGAAGCTGCCGACGAATCACCCGGATCGCCGACGAAATCACGCTGAGCATCGCCCGTGGTGTCCGCTTTGGATGGCGGTTACATATGTTTCATGAAACACAGACAGTTGTCCAAGCAGCAGGAGTGTTGCGATACGGCCGCATCAGCGACACCGTGTCGATCTGCGAGCGTCTGGCGTCGGTCGAGGACCGGGCCGTTCTCGGACACTGGGAAGGCGACCTGCTCTGCGGCAACGGAACAGCCAGATCGCGACGTTGGTCCAGGGCAGCACGCACTACATGATGCTGGTGAAGGTCGATCGCGAGGACACGCAGACCGTCGTTGACGCGCTAATCCGCACCGCACGCCGACTGCCCAGCGAGCTCCACAAATCACTGACTTGGGGCCGGGAAAAGGAGATGGCCGACCATCGCCGCTTCATTCTCGCCACGGACATCCAGGTCTACTTCTGCGACGCGCTGCATCCTTGGCAGCGCGGCTCGAACGAGAACACGAACGGGCTGCTGCGTCTGTACTTCCCCAAAAGGCGTTGATCTGTCGAGCTTCCCCCAAGCCAAGCTCAACAGCGTGGCCAAGCAACCAGACGAGAGGCCACGCAAGACCCTGGACATCCAGACACCGATCGAGCGATACCAACACATTGACCGCCCAACCTGCTCAGATTCCGGTGAGCACGCTCCGATCACCCGTCCGCCAGACGTTGTCCACTATCACATGCTTGATCTCCCACCCCGTGTCACGGCGGACCAGAACCACGTCATAACGGTTCTTCATCAGGTACTGCCGTGCGCCGTTGACGCTCGATACGTGCTGCGCTTCGACCAACACATCCACCCGCGCGGTGTCACCGTCCACCATCACCCTCGGGTTGCTGAACGAGTGGGAGGTATCGAGCCCGCTGAGCGAAGTGGACAGCGCCTCGACGATGGATTCCCGCCCCTGCAGCACCGGGTACTCGAAGCCCGCCTTTGCGCCAGCCGGGCGGAAGTCTGAGATGGCGTCCTCTGTAAAGGCCGACGAGAGCAGCTTGCGGTCGCGCAGGTCGATACCTGTAGCGAAGCGGTACAGCGTGTCGACCACGGCATGTATGTCGTGAAGAGTATCGGGAGCGTTGAGGTGCAGTGACATGAGGTGGATTCCTTAGCGGGCCGTGGGGGTGGTTGGGTCAATGAGGCTGATACGGGTGTCGGCGATGGTCTCAGCGAAGCCGCTGCCGAATACACCTACAGGCGTCTGGAAGCCTGGACGCGCCTCCCCTGCCAACACACGGCGCGCAGCCACGACCGCGGCAAGGGGGGTGAAGCTGTAGCCGTTAACCGTATCCAGGACTGCGCGGGTGATGTCACCGTTGGCGCCGACTACCTCTACCGCTGCCTGGTACCGGTTGTCGGCGCGCTCCTGCGCGGTGGGACCATCCGGCAGTGCATCGATGCCGCCTTCGGGGAAAGCGCTGCCAGAAACATGCACGAAGGTTTCGATATCGCGCACCCCGGTTTGCCTGGCGATGGTGATCAGCTCAGGCAGCGTCACTGGAAAGCAACTCACCGGCCCGATGCCGAAATCGATGTCGCGCAGCGCGTCCGGGGCACGTGCCGTGAGCACATCGTCCTTGCGCATAAGGCACTGGGCCGCTAGGTGCTGGCTGGCACTGATGGCCGATCCGCGCGACATCGAACCTGCTACATGCAACGCGATACGGATTGCCACCGGTGTCGGCACACGCTCCACGGCACGCGCGGCTAGGCTGCCAAGCATCGCCACGCTGCCCCCGCTGCCCGGCATCAGCATTACCCCGGCCTTGGCGGCGCCCAGGTCATGGCGCTCGGCCAACTGGTAGCTATCCAGCTCGGCGGCAATATCCAGGTAGTGGACGCCGGCGCGCAGGCAAGCTTCCATCAGCGCTCCTGCGGTATGCGCGAACGGACCTGCGCAGTTGAGCAGCACCGCGATATCCTGCAATCCGTAGTCCACATCGGCAGCGGAATCCAGCGCGAACACGCGGTACGCAACGCCAAGGCGTGTGGCCAGCGCCTGCAGCGGAGCTTTGTCGCGCCCTGCCAAAACCAGCGTCAGCCCAGCTTCCTTCGCGTGTGCTGCAGCCATGCGCCCGGTGTAGCCGGATGCACCGTAGATCATCAATGTTTTCATGGTGTGTTCCTCGCCGCCCTATTCGAGTGAGGCGTCAATGCGGGAGATGCGGCCTGCGCAATCCAAGGCCACCAGAAGCAATCCGATCTCGTGACCGAAATCGCCGGTGAAATCGACCCGGACTCGTGCGCGTACATCGCCAAGGCGTTCCAGCGACAGCAGCCGGGTGACCGTGTGGTAACCCAGGAAGTACCTTTCCAGATAGTCGCGTACACCGGCATGCTTGTTGAAGGTGGATCCGGTGGAAGGGTCATCGATCACTGCGGTCGTGCTGAACAACGCCAGGGCCCGTTCGATATCGAAGGCGTTCGTGGCGTTGATGAAGGCCACCACCGTGGCCTGCAGGGGGGCGACTCGACGCCGTCACTCATGGCCGTGCTGCCAGCTCTTGTAGACGAACTCCAGGCTGTAGCCATCCGGATCGCGCACCTGCGCGGCGTAGTAGCGTGGGTCGTAGTGCAGCTGCGGGCCGGGCGGATGGATCTGGCTGGCGCCGGCGGCCATCGCGGCGGCATGCGCGGCATCCACCATTGCCCTGGAATCTGCCACGAAGCCAACATGCGCCGACTGTGGCGCGGCCACCCCCTGCCGCAGCCAGAAGAAGACCCGCCCGCCTGCGCCGAAGCCCTTCAGGTCCGGGTGGCCGGGTGGCCCCTGCCGGCCGTCGTAGTCGAGCCGGTTGACGATGCCCAGCGGGGCCAGCGCGGCCGTGTAGAACGCGACCGAACGGGTGGCGTCGATGACAGTGAGGAAAATGTGGTCGAGCATGTAGTACTCCCGTTGCGAACTAGATGTTGTAGCCGCCTGCAACTTCAATGGTCTGCGCATTGACCCAGGCCTGCTCGTCACCGAGCAGCCCGGCGATGACGCGGCCCACGTCGTCCGGCTCACCTACCCGGCCCAGTGCCGTCTGCGCGGCCAGCAGGGCCTCGAACTCATCATTGAGCCCGCCGCCCAGTTCGGTACGGATCGCCCCGGGTGCGACCGCGTTGACGCGGATGCGGCGCTCGCCGAACTCCTTGGCCATGTAGCGGGTGAGCACCTCCAGCCCACCCTTGAAGGCGGCGTATGGCGCCACCCCGGCGGTGGCCACGCGCGTGGTGGCACTGGTGAGGTTGACGATGCTCGCGCCAGTACCCAGCTGCGGCAGCAGTGCCTGCGTGAGGAAGAACGGCCCCTTCAGGTGCACGTTGAACAGGCCATCAAACTGTCCCTCGGTCACCGTCTCGATCGGATTGAACAGCCCAAATCCGGCGTTGTTTACCAGGCCACCCAGCGTGGAGGCGCCCCAGGTGCCCTGCAAGGTGTCCTTCACCTTCGCAGCGAATGCCGCAAAGCTGCCGGTGCTGCCCACGTCCAGCTGCAGAGCCACTGCCGTGCCGCCTTCTGCCTGGATGCGCTCCACTACCTGCTGGGCAGCATGGGGCTGCGCGTTGTAGGTGAGGATGACGCCCATGCCGCGCTTCGCGCAGTGCAACGCGGCGCTGGCACCAATGCCACGGCTGCCGCCGGTGATCAGTACGTGTTTCATGCGAGGAGTCCTGTGCAGTGAGGGGAGATGCACAGGCTAGGCTCCCCGGCCATGGGGCGCCGACCTGATCCTCGCCATTTCCTGCCTATTCCTGCTTCCCGTCTTGCCAGCCTTCTGCGGCGGGTGTCCAATGTGGTCATGGAAAACGCACTGGATGAACTGCGCCGGCTCGCGGCGCATGCCGAGAATCGCCGCACGGATACGGGTATTCCCCGTGTGGCCATGGTGCAGGGGGAGATCCCGGAGCATGCCCTGGCGGCCGTATACGAGCCGATGATCAACCTGATCCTGCAGGGAAGCAAATCCATGACGGTGGGTGAGAAGACCCTCCACTACGACCCGGCCACCTACTTCATCATGTCCGTGGACCTGCCGGCGGTGGGTGTCGTGCACGCGGCCAGCACCGGCGATGCGTACCTGGCGGTGAGCCTCACGCTGGACCCGAGCATTCTCGCAGCGCTGCTGTGCGACACCACCGATGCCGCTACAGGGCGCGGCGAGCCCTCCACCCAGACCGAAGCCTTCAACGTCGCTGCCGTCACCCCGGAGCTGATGGATGCGTGGGTGCGCATGCTGCGCCTGATGGAACGCCCCGGCGAGATATCTGCGCTGGCCCCGGCCTACGAACGTGAGATCCTTTACCGCGTGCTGCAGGGACCACATGGATGCATGCTGCGGCAGTTGGCCACGCCGGATTCGGCGCTGGCGCGTATCAGCAGCGCGATCCAACGCATCCGCAGCGACTATGCCAAACCGCTGCGCATCGCCGCACTGGCCGAACAGGTGGCGATGAGCGAGTCGGCCTTCCACCGCCACTTCAAGTCCGCCACGGCGCTGAGCCCGCTCCAGTACCAGAAGCAGTTGCGCCTGCTGCAGGCACGCCAGCTGTTGACGGCGCATGGCAAGAGCGTGACTGCGACCGCGCTTGATGTGGGCTACGAAAGCCCGACGCAGTTCAGTCGAGAGTACGCGCGCGCATTCGGCCTGCCGCCTTCCCAGGACGCCGCACGCATCATGGCCAGCGTCCGCGGACCTGCACTCGCCTAGCCGGCCGTCGACGCCTTCTACAGTGCCGCGGTGGCCACTTGCGATATCGACAATGGAGCGCCCGGGCATCGGCCTGACTGCCCGGACAACGCGGAACTTGTCGCCTACCGAGGCGGGCGGCACCCCGCCAGCCAACCCCCTGCTTCGGTGTGATCGGCATGCGCTGCGTGCAGGGGTAAGGGCGTAGCGTCGCCATCCCGCCATTGCCAGTCTTTCTAGCGCGGAGGCTGCGCAGCCCCGGCCTGCGCTGCGGCCTGCTCGCCACCGATCAGCTGTTCGGCCAGCCCACGGTAAATCGGCACGTGGCAGACCAGCCCGGACACCCCGCGCGCCAACAGCACCGTCGCCAGGATCGGAAGCAGCATTCCATTGGTGTCGGTGAGCTCAAGGGAAATCACCGCCGAAGTGAGCGGCGCCTGGGTGACGCCGGTGAGGTAGGCGCACATTCCCAGCACCACGAACGCGCTGGGATCCACCGATGGCATCAGCACGGACAGGTTGTGGCCCAGCCCCGCCCCGACCGCCAGCGCCGGTGAGAACAGCCCGCCCGGGATGCCGGCGACATACGACGCCAGGTTGGCCAGCAGCTTCATCAGGCCGAACTCATGGCCTACCGCCGCCTGCCCCTGCACCAGCCCACGTGCCTGCTCGTATCCGGTGCCGAACGCGCCATTGCCAAAGCCAGCGGCAAGCCCCACCACCACCAGCCCGCAGGCAGCGGCAAGCAGCACGGGATGCTCGCGGCGCAGCCGGCCCAGCCAGCGCGGCCGGCCCGACACGCTCAGCAGCACCAGCCTGGCGAACACACCGCCCAGCAGGCCGGCGACCGTGCCGCACAGCAGGATGGCCAGCCACGCCTGTCCCAGCGGCAGGAACGTGGCCACGCGGCCGAAGTAGGTGTAATTGCCGAGCAGGCCGAGCGACACCACCCCGCCGACAATCACCGCGGTGAGCAGGGTGCCCGAGAAACGATGTTCGAAACGCCCGCTCAACTCTTCGATGGCGAACACGATGCCGGCCAACGGCGTGTTGAACGCAGCGGCGATGCCGGCGGCGCCACCGGCGAGCAGGAAGTGCGAGAGTTCGCGTGGATCGCGGAAACCGAACCAGCGTCCGAAGCTGTACATCAGGCTCGCGCCCACATGCACGGTCGGCCCCTCGCGGCCCACCGAGGCACCGCCCAGCAGGGAAAGGCTGGTCAGCAGCAGTTTTCCGGCCGACACCCGCAGTGACAGGTTTTCGTCACGGAACGCCGCATCCTCTGGCTTTTCGAGCGCGGCGATCACCTGCGGAATCCCGCTGCCGCGGGTGGGACGCAGCACGCCGCTGGTCAACCACGCCAGCAGGGCGAAGATGCCTGGCGTCAGCAGCAGCGCCCACCACAGGGAATGTTCGATGATGCGCTGGAACAGCGCGAAGGCGGCATCGCTGGCCTTGGCAAACAGGATGGCCACCAGGGCCACCGCCACGGCGCCGCCCCACAGGGCAACGCGCCGTTTCCAGCCTTCTGTCGACAAGGCAGACCGCAGCGTACTGCGGAGGGGATCGGGAGGAGACATGCGGCCATTGTCCTCCCGCCATGCCGCATCGGGAAGCTCGCCGGCCAAAAATACCGGGCACGGGCGGACCGCGGCCCGATGCGGCAAAGCGAAGCGACGGCCTCTGCAAGGCGGCCCGGCGGGCACCAGCAGCGCGTCGGGTTCAGGAAGCCTCGCGCTCGCGCGCGGCGGATTCATGGCTTTCCACCAGGAAGTCCACGATCCGCTGGTGATAATCCTCGCGGTGCGAAGGGCGACCGGAAGCGGCCAGGCCGTGGCTACCGCCCGGATAGACGACCATCGCCGCGTGCGGGCATCCCAGCCGCAGCAGCCGGGTGAACAGCTCTTCTGCCTGGCCGACCGGACAGCGCTGGTCCTGGTCGCCATTGAGCAGCAACACCGGCCGGGTGACCTTGCCGAAATACTCCACCGGGGACAGCGCGTCGTAGCGCTCGCGCACGTCATCCATTTCGCCCGCCATCGAATAGGGCCCCACGTAGTACCCGCTGTCCGAAGTGCCGGTGTGGGAGCTCACGTCGGCGACCGGCGCACTGATTACCGCCGCGCCGAATTCACGACCGTTGGCGATGGCCCATGCACTGAGGAACCCCCCGTACGACTTGCCTGCCGTGGCCACGAAGGGCTCGGCACGGCCGGCATCGCGCAACTGCTGCACAACGGACTGCACCTGCGGGAAGTCCAGCCGGCCCCACTGGCCACGGAGCCGCTGCGCGAAGTCCTTGCCGTAGCCGGAGGAGCCTACCGTATTGGGGGCGATCACCCGCCAGCCGCGGGCCACCAGGGAATAGAGGTAGACGTGGCTGGCGAAGTCCATCAGCGCCACGCTGTGCGGTCCGCCATGCAGATCGACCAGCAGGGGCAGTGCCCCTTCCTGCTGCTCCCAGGGGCTGAACACCCAGGTGTCGATGGATTCCATGCCCTGCACGCCGTCAGGCACGTCGAAACGTTCGCGCCTGCAGTGCATGCGCAGGCGCTCGCTCAGCGCAACGTTCAACGAGGTGGCGCAGCAGGATGGCGTTTGCGGATCCCACGCCAACAGGTGCACCTCCTCCAGCACGCACCAGCTGCTGTATACGCACACCGGGCCGCTGCCACTGGCCGCCAACAGGGTGACCTGGGCCTCGCCGAGGTCGCGCAGGACCGGATCGCTACCGTCGGTACCGATGTCCATGACCGGGAACAGTCCTTGATGGCTGGCCACGGCTGAGAGGCGAGCGTCGTCGGGCGACCAGATGATATCGCCGGTTTCAAGGGGGTGCGGACCCAATGGGCCGCTCACCCGCTCACCGTCCCACACGTACAGATAGCTGGCCGAATCACCTTCGACCGGATTGCCGGCGAAGGCCAGCCGCGTGCCGTTGCTGGACCACACCGGACCCATCGCGGTGGCCATGCCGGTCGTCAGCGGTCGCGCCGGTGCATCGTGTTCGATCAACCACAGATTGGAACGGTGGCGCTGCGATCCTCCGCTGCGTGCGGTGTAGGCCAGCCGGTGCCCATCGGGGGACCAGGCGCCGCCGGCCACATCGAAGTCGCCGCTGGTCAACGGGCGCGGCGCGACGCTGCCGTCTGCATGGATTTCGAACAGATGATGGCGGAAGCCTGCCGTGTAGCCGCTCCCATCCAGTTTGAACGGAGCATGGCGAATGACATGCGATCGCGCCGGGTGGTCGACAGCATCGCGCGCGTCTTCGGCGTAGGGCAGCTTGACCAGCACCAGCAGGCGTGCCCCGTCGCGTGACCATTGCAGGAGCTGTTCGATCTCCAGGTCGCCCACGTTCGGGATCGTCCAGGCCTCGCCGCCGTCTGGCGAAATCAGATAGGGCTGCGGCCGTGACGCGCCCTGTCGGCTCGACAGGAAGGCGATGCGGTCGCCGGCCGGGGCTACCCGGGGGGAGGAGGCGCTGCCTTCGTGGGTGAGCTGGTGGACCTCGCAGCGGCCGGCATCGGTATGCAGCGTCCACAGCGCGGACGTATAGCCGTCACTTGCGCGGTCTGGCTGGGAGGTCACGAAGGCGACCAGGCTCGACGATGGTACGGCGTCAACCGCCAGTATCTTGACGTGCTGGTACAGATCGGAAGGTCCGATGACAGACATTCAACGCTCCTGCGATCAGAAGTGAAACAAGGTGCCCCGACGCAGCAGGGCACCCTGGAACCGCACTGCCTCAGCGCTCGTCGCGCTCGTTGCGCTGGTCCTGGCGGTTGTTCTCCTGGTTCTGCTGGTTCTCCTGGTTCTCCTGGTTCTCCTGGTTCTGCTGGTTCTGCTGGTTCTGCTGGTTCTGGTTGTTTTCGTGGTTCTCGTTGTTGCGATTGTTCTGCTGGTTCTGCTGGTTCTGGTTGTTTTCGTCGTTGCGGTTGTTCTGGTTGTTCTGGGTCATGTCAGCATCCTCTCGTGCCCGAAGGACCATTCCCGCGGGGCAGATGCACAGTGCGCCGGTCGGCCCCACGGGACTGTCTAGCGGGCGTATTCCCGCCGTGAGCAGCCGCAGATCCCATTTGCACGCTTCCGTCGCACCCGCCCGTGGATCGCACCGACGACGCCGAGGCTGTACTGGCCGAGCACTCTTTTCGTGATCGCGGCCCTGTGCTGGCTGCCGGTGTTCTGGATGCAGATCCGCCTGCGTGACCCGGCGCGGATCACCGCGTCGCGCCGGCAGCCTTTGCCGCTGCACTGAGGCCGGTCAATGTGGTCGGTTGCATCATGCCGCCGGTGCTTCCCGCCCATCCGCCACCACTCGTCGCGAGGCGACGAGGTACCGGCAGTACTTGCCGATGAAGATGCCGGTGAAGCCGCCGGACAACAGCAGATACGCTGCGCGGAACGCACTGTCGGTGGCCAGCGCCGGCGACATCGCGAGTGCGGATTCGAAGCCGTACTTCACCACGAAAGTAGCCAGCAGCAAAGGCAGCAGGCTGAAGTCCGCAGGGCGCCACAGCATCCCGGTGGACGGGTCCAGGCGCAGCTGCACGCGGCGCAGCAGCATCCAGCCGATGCATGCCCCCGCTGCGATACCGGCCAGCCACAACGACCACGCTGACCAGGACCCCGGATAGCGGTGGTTGATCGACCACAGCCCCCACATGCTGAAAAGCGCCGGCACGATCGCCAGTTTCGCCAGCGTGGTTTCGCCCGGTTTCATGGACATGACGCCGCGCGTCACCAGGAAGGCCAGCAACGCCCAGACCCAGATCGGGGTATGCGCAATGAACGGTTGGAGCATCTGCATGGTACGTCCTTGAGGAGATGGCGCGGTTGCCGGACTGGCGCTCCGATCATTCCACCATCTTCGTTGGAAACCGGACGATCACAAGTGACAGCTGTCATCTCCCATGCAATGCAGGCGGGCAGCCGAATGCGTCGCGTACTGGCGAAACCGCCTCTTGCGGATTGCTTGAGCGTTTCTAGACTTGATCCGGCATGAGGTGCATCGGTATCCCGCTACGGGTTCGACAAGTCAACTCAGGAGAAGTGCACGGAGTCATCAGGCCCGCTTCCGGCAGCACCCGTACAGGAACGAACAGGCACTGCCGGGCATCCGCAGACGCTCCAGCAGGAGCCGCCCGCCTGCATCGCTATCCTTGCCGGGAACTCCCGGGCCCAGCGCACCGGCGATAACGTGATCGAAGTGCAGGCACAGCTCCATGCCTTCGAGGCAGCGCTGCGGCATGCCCGGGTATGTATGGACGAGGGCCTGCCGCAGCCTCGGCTTTCGGTTGCGTTCGACCACCAGGGCATCGTCCATGAGGACTCCGCGCGCCAGCATCTTTCCCACCTCCTCGCCACCGGCGATGTGCCCGAAGGGCTTGCGCGCAGGATCGTCAATGAGGGTGACACCGCGCCGGCCGGTGCAGGAGGCGAAGGGCCGACCGGGCGACTGACCTGCGCGGCCATCACCACCGAGTACTTCGCCCGGGCGGCCGGTGTCACGGACCAGGCCACGACATGGCTCGAAGTGTTCTTCGAAGAGAGCGCCTGGTCGGAAAGACTTGCCTACGTACGCGGTCTGCAGCTGAGCCATCTTCTCGGCAGCACGACAAGCATCAGGCTGAACCTGGTCGGCGATCGCGGCCAGGTAACCCGGGATGAGCGCATCGCGCCGCGCACCGGTACACCCCCCTTACGCACACCACCCGTCTCCCCTCGTGGGGGTGCCGGGATGCGTGACGACATCGCGTCCATCTACCTGGACAACAATGCGACGACCGCACTGGATCCGGAGGTGCTGGAGGCCATGATGCCGTATCTCACCGCCTGCTACGGCAATCCAGCCAGCCGCAGCCACGCTTTCGGCTGGGCGGCAGCTGACGCGGTGATGGCGGCCCGGCAGGCCATTGCCGATGCCATCAATGCCGACAGGCCGACCGACATCGTGTTCACCTCTGGGGCCACGGAGTCCGTGAACTTGCGCTGTCAGGGCTGGATGCCCTGCGCGGCGCGACGAAGCGCCATGTAATCACCTCGATGATCGAGCACAAGGCGGTACTGGACACCTGTGCGCGACTCACCGACCGCGGCGTTCCGGTGACCTGCCTGCGTCCCGGGGAAGATGGCGTGGTAACCCCGGCGTCGGTCCGGCATGCGATACGCGATGAAACACGGCTCGTATCTATCATGGCCGCCGACAATGAAACAGGGACCTTGAAGCCAAAGTTGTCGTCCTGGCCACGTCGGACGGTTGTGATCTGCCTGTCTTCGGCTTCCCGGCAGTGGGAGGATCGCTGCTCGTGGCGGCCGGCAGGAGCACTTTCATCTGGCTCCTGGCGGCGCTGGTGATGGTGGAGCTTGCCGTGGCCACCGCTTGCGGCCGCCATGGCGTCACGGCAGGGCGATAGCGGTTGCTTCAAAAGGACCCGATACGAACGACACGCTCCACCTCGTCCAACCAGAGCAATTGGACCGGTTCCTGCCCCGCATCCAACCGGATGAGGCCGTTGGTTCCCTCGTTGCCTTCTTCGTCGATGAACTGCTGGATGTTCGGCCGCTCCACGACGGTTCCGATGATGACGCGTCCATCGCGCATATGGAGCTCTGCCAGCAGTTCGGCATCGAGCTGAAGCTGCAGCGCCTTCAGGCGCTGGATGGCGTCAGGGTCAGTATGGATGCGGGGCGCGCGTTGGCTCATGATCAGCTTCCAGTGCGGAGGTGCGTCACACGTTACCTGCGCGCGCGCTAAAGTCACCTCTGCGCGGCGTGCAGCCGGCGCGAATGCCTGCGTGCCCTACGCGGCTGCAGCAGCGTTGGGTGCAGCCTGCCTGATGGAACGCAGCATCTGGGGCGCATAGACACGCTGGCCGGCGGCGCCCACCAGCGCCAGCAGCCGGGGCGCAAGCGGCTCGGCGGACTTGCGCACGCCGGTGAAGTGGACCCAGCAGCCATCGACCTCCGCTGTCACTCCCGGAAGCGTGTGGTCCTGCACCAGGGTGTCGGCCAGGGCCTGCGCCCATGCGTCGCAGGGGTGGCCATCAAGCTCCACGGCGGCGGTGTTGCCGCCAACGTAGAGGTCAGCCAGCTCCACGCGGACCACGCGCGGGGTGGCTGTCTGGAACTGCGGTTCGTGATCCATGGCGGCGTCTCCATCAAACAGGGGGGTTGCGGCCACTATCGTCCGCGCCGGTCATGAAACACGTAGCGGCGGCGTCACCGGTGCATCAACCAGCGCCCTCATTTTCCTCACGTCGCCGCCACGCGGGTCTGCAGCGCACCACGTTAGAGTCAGCACTCCGAACCCTATCCGGGAGGCCACTCGGCTCATGGACAGTATCGTGACGATCGGCACCGCTTGCGGCGCGCTCGCGGCAGTGCTCGTGCCACCAGCGGACACCGCTCGCGTGACCGTATGGCATGCGCTGTACCTGGTCTGGCTGGTCGCCGGAGCATCGGACTTCCTGCTGCACTGGCGCAGCCACATCGAGGCCACCTCCGGGCTTCGGGAGTCCTCGCTGCATCTGCTGCAGATCGCCCTGCTCGGTACCGCTACCGTATTGTGGCTGCTGTTCGCCGACACGCCTGCGCTGTGGTTCGTCCTGCTGGCAATGACCTGCCTGCATGCGCTGACGGGATACTGGGATACCCGCATCGCCTATCCCACCCGCGACATCATTCCCCTCGAGCAGCACGTGCACAGCATCCTGGATCTTGCGCCATGGATCGCACTGGGGGCGATCGGCTTCCCGCTGTTGTCCCCGCATCACTTCCCCACCGCAGCCGCCTTCACGGTGTCCCCTGCCCCGCTTTCAACGTGGACGTTCGCGCTGGTGCCGGGGTTGCTGCTGAGCGTGGTGCCGGGGGTGTATGAATACCATCGGTGCCGACGCTGGGCTGCCCGTGCGCAGGCGCCCGAGGATCGGCGTTGAGCGATCCCACAGCGCGTCGCATGCAGCGAAGGCTGCGCAGCCGACGTCGGCGCAGGTCGTTCACCGGGGTCGACGTCGGCGGCTACTACACTGTGCCTGCGGCGCACCGCGCGCCGCGCTGATCCACTTCTGGAGGTGTCCGATGACAGAGGACGTTCGCCAGTCGGTCCTGGATTCGCTGCGCATCCTGGACTCCGACCCGGAGCCGTTCTTCGACGCGCTCACGCGTGCGGCCTGTGCGATGGCTGGCATGCCGATCGCGCTGATCTCGCTGGTGGACGGCGAACGCCAATGGTTCAAGTCGCAGGTGGGCCTGGACGGGACGCGCCAGACACCCCGCGACATCTCGTTCTGCACGTGGGCGATCGACGCTGACGGCGTGTTCGAAATCGAAGACGCGACGCGGGATCCGCGGTTTTCGGGCAATCCGCTGGTCGTGGGCGCGCCGAACGTGCGGCATTACGTGGGCGTGCCGATCCAGGCCGGCGCTGGCAGCCGGGTGGGTACGCTGTGCCTGCTGAGCCCGGAGCCGGGACGGCTCAGGCCGAACCAGCGCGAGGCCCTGAGCGGACTGGCCGAGGCCGCCGCACGCGGCATGGAACAGCGCGCCATGCTGCTGACGCGGATGGAGGAAGCGGTCAGCCTGCATGCCCGGCTGCAGCGCAGCCAGGCGTTCCTCGAACAGACCAACACCGCTGCAAAAGTGGGCGGCTGGGAGCTCTCCCTCGCAACGGGCGAACTGGCCTGGACCCGCGAAACTCATGTGCTGCACGGCGTGCAGGAAGGCGATGCTCCTTCGCTGCGCCACGCGCTGGCGTTCTATCTGGATGAACACGCCCGGCAGCTTGAAGAGGCGATGGACGCCTGTGCTGCGACCGGCTCGCCGATCGACCTGACCCTGAAGACCAGGCCGAAGGACAACCGCGAAGCGTGGCTGCACATCGTGGGGCGCCGCATCACGGACGAGGCGGGTACGCGCCTGATCGGTGCGATCCAGGACGTCACGGCCCAACGTGCCGCGCTGGAGGCGCTGGGGCAGAGCGAAGCACGCTACCGCCGTCTGTTCCAGCACAGCATGGGCCTGATCTGCACGCACACGCTGGAAGGTGTTGTGACCTCGCTGAACCCAGCCGCATCGTTGTCGCTGGGACGGCCGGAGGCGGAGGTCATCGGTCATTCCCTTGCAGCGATCATCCCGCTGGAAAAGCGCGCCCAGCTGCAAGGCTACCTGGCCCGGATCGTCGAGAACCAGAGCGATTCCGGCGTGATGGAGCTGGTGGCGGAGGACGGTTCACGGCGCTTCTGGATGTACCACAACGTGCTCGACAACGAAGCCGATCCTCCCTACGTGCTGGGCCACGCGCAGGACATCACCACCCAGCACCTGCAGGAGATCCAGCTGCAGGAGCTGGCGATCCGGGATCCGCTCACCCGCTGCTTCAACCGGCGTTACCTGGGCGAACTGGCGCACGACCAGCTGAGCGCGTGGGGCTGCCTGGTGTTTGACCTGGACCACTTCAAGGAGGTCAATGATCAGCTAGGCCACGCAGAGGGCGACGCGGTCCTGATCGCCTTCGTCGAGTTTCTTTCGGTCCGGCTGCAGCCGGGCGAAGTCGTGGTCCGCCTCGGTGGCGACGAGTTCCTGGTGTTCGTCCCGGGCGCGAACCTGGAACGACTGCAGGAACTGGAAGCCAGCTACGCTGAACACGCCTGCCAGGCGCCGATCCGGTTCTCCGCCGGGTGCGCCATCAGCCGCGCCGCAGAGACCGTCGCCGATACCATCAACCGCGCGGACCTGAAGCTGTACGAACGGCGCCGCCGCGAGCGCCCCACCCCCTGACGATCGCGGCTCAGCGGGCCGCGGCCGGGACCGTGACCAGCAGGCGGCCGACATGCCGCGTGGCCCTGCCGAGACCCGGCTCCAGCCCGAGCAGGTAGACATGGCAGCCGTCCACCTTCGCCGCCGAGGACTCCAGCCCTTCGGTGAAGCGCATCTCGCGCTGCAACGCCTCCAGCCAATGCGCCGGAGGCTCCGATTCGAGTTCGATCACCGCCACTGCTTCGCCTTCGTCCAACGGCATGACTTCGATCCTGCGCACCTTCGGCGCCGGTGCGATCCTGCTTTTCTGGGCCATGACCCCTCTCCTCTGCCACGATGATGCTGAAGTTTCCGCAGATCGCGCCAAGACGGCGTCAAAATATCAGCGACGCCTGCGCCGGCGCATGGCCAGCACCTGCCCGGTGACCGCCGTGGCCAGGATCAGGGTGTTGGTGACCACGAATACCGTCGAGCCGACCAGCGCGCTGTAGGCGATGAACAGCACCGAGGCGGTCATCTGGCCGACGAACAACCAGGTGGAGACCGCTTCCACCGAGTCGGCCGTGTGTTGCTTGTAGATCTGCCGCGCCAGGGGTGGCAATCAGCACCGCCGTCGCCGCCCCGCCCAGCAGGTCCGTCAGCCCGGCGCTCATCGCGGCGGCTCCGGTGGAGACGGTGCCTGCCTGCTGCGGGCTATGACCGTAGCGTGTCCCTGCATGTCACGGCACCAGGATCACTTTGCGGCAGTCTTCTTCCTTGCGGTCAAACAGTTCGTAACCCCGCACGGCGTCCTCGAGCGGCAGGCGGTGGGTGATGATCACGCCCGGGTCGAGCGCTCCCTCGCCGATGAGATCTAGCAGTTCCGGCATCAGCCCCTGTACGTGGGTCTGGCCCATCTTGAACGTCAGCCCCTTGTCGAACGCATCGCCGAGCAAGAATCCGTGCAGGAAGCCGGCGTAGACACCGGGAATGCTCACCGTGCCGCAGCGACGCGTGGCGGCGATGCACTGGCGTATCGCCACGCCGCTGCTGCCCTCCACCTTCAGCGTGGTCAGCGCGGTCTCAAGGGCGCTCCCCTCTGCTTCGAACCCCACCGCCTCGATCGACGCATCCACGCCGCGTCCGTTGGTCTGGGTGATGATGTATTCAGCAGGATCTTCGATCTGGGCGAAGTTCACCGGCGTGACCCCATAGGTCTGCACGGCAAAGGCCAGGCGATAGGCCAGATGGTCCACCATGAAGATGGTTTCCGCACCAAGCAGCCGGCAACACGCAGCCGCCATCAGGCCGACCGGCCCGGCGCCGAAGATCGCCACCGTCGAACCGGGCTTCACCCCGGCGTTGATCGCCGCCTGGTATCCGGTCGGCAGGATATCGGACAGGAACAGCACCTGCTCATCGGGCAATGCGTCGGGCACCCGCAGCGGACCCACGTTGGCTTTGGGCACCCGCACGTATTCAGCCTGGCCGCCGGATACCCCGCCGTACAGATGGCTGTAGCCGAACAGTGCCGCGGGCGGTCGTATGCCCTTCCGGTTCAGCGCAGCGCCCTTGCCGGTATTGGTCGTTTCGCAGGCGGCATGCTCGGCCAACCGGCAATGGAAGCACTCCCCGCAGGCCACGACGAACGGCACCACCACCCGGTCTCCCGGCTGCAGCGCGGTGACTCCGCTGCCGACCTCTTCCACGATCCCCATGAACTCGTGGCCGAGCACGTCGCCGGTGTGCAGGTCGGGGATTTTTCCATGGTAGAGGTGCAGATCGGAACCGCAGATGGCGGTGGCGGTCACGCGCAGGATGATGTCATCGGACGCGGCAAGGGCCGGGTCGGGAACGGTGTCCATGCGGACGTCTTTGCTGCCGTGATAGGTCAGTGCACGCATCGAGGGATCCTCACGCTATGGTGGCCCAGTGATAAACCCCGTGCCGTAACCCGCTGGTGACCGCGATGTGGTGGGCACGTGCAACCTCGGCGACACCGCACTCACCTGCGGGCGTGCATCGTCCGCCTGCACGGCCATGCTGCCAGTCCCCGGCACGCAGGCACGCTGCACGGAGACCCCGATGAGCAAGCTACCGTTGAACCCGACCGGCGACGTGGATGACCAGGAAAAGGCGCACACGCCCGACAAACTGCGCAACGAGGATGCGCGGTGGAAGGACAAGGACATGCCGGAATCCGAACACACCGCTACCCCCGACGACTACGAAAAGCCGCCCCGTCCCTGAAGGAGGCCGTCATGGCATTGATCCATTCGATACTGATGGGCGCGGTCGCCGGGATGCGTGCGATGACGCCGCTGGCGGCAGTGACCAACGCCGCGCGCACCGGCACCCTGCCTGCCGACAACCGTGCGCCGCGGCTGTTGTGCAACCCGCTGGCCTCGGCAGGCATGCTGGCGTTGGCCGGTGGTGAACTGCTCGGCGACAAGATGAAAACCGCACCGGACCGGATCGTGCCCGCCGGGATGGTCGCGCGCGTGGCCACCGGCATGCTGGCCGGTGCCGCGCTTGCCCCACGCAGCCAGCGCGGGCTGGGCGCGGTGCTGGGCGCGGGTACTGCGGTCGGCATGGCCTACCTCACCTTCAACCTGCGCATGCGCGCGATCGCACGGTATGGCCAGAAGCCCACCGGCGCGGTCGAAGATGCGATCGCGGTGGGCAGCGCGGCGCTGATCACCCGATGCGCGAAGCGAAGCAACCCCTGAGCGTGCACGCGCCGCCGAGCATCGCTCGGCGCTGCAGGGTCCGTCTGTCTTCCCGGGTTCACGCCGACCTCTGGTCGGCGAGCACCTGGACATGCGCTTACTTGGCGCAGGTCACCTTCTGGTCGTAATCCGTTCCGATGGCAACCTTTGCCAGCGACAGGCGCACGCCCTTGCCGGCCTGCAGGGCCATCGGGATATCGACCTGCTTCATGTCCACCCCGGCACCGCGCACGCAGCGCAGCGGCACGCCCACGCGGGTCCACTCGCCTACCTTGGCCGCCGTCAGCGCCTTGCTGATCGAAACTTCCCCGCGCGTGGTCTTCCCGCTCGTCGCGAGGTAACTCACCCGGGCACCGGCAGGCAGCGTATCGACCCGCAGTGTTGCAATCACGAAAACGTCGCCATTGGTTTCGCGGTCAAGGTCCAGCGGTGCATTGGCCCGCAGTTCGATCAATCCGTTCCCGGCGAAATTGAACTGGCGCCCGCCTTCCTGCACCTCCGTGTTGATCGCGGTCATGGCGACCGAGCCGTCCGCCGTGGTGGCATTGGGATGCACGATATCCATCGCCTCCCCATCGGCGCCGGTCAGGCGCAGCGTGAGCCCGGTCGCAGCCACGCCACGGTCGAACCAGGTGCTGGTGCGCGAGGCGGTGGGGTCGATGCCCGGCTCTTCCGAAAGCAGCTGCAGGTCGCCCTTGTCTGCATAGGTAAGCCCGTAGCCGAACGCGAACTGCGGGTCATAGCCCGGCTGGCCCACGTTGTTGGCGTACTGGTCGGCACGGCGCGGCCACGAGAAACTGAGCTTGCCGCTGAAATCATGCTGGGTCTTGCCATCGGGCCCACGCAGCAGCACATCGGCCACGCCTGCGCCTTCCGATCCCGGCAGCCATGCGGCAACGAAGGCGTCGGCGGCATTGATCTCGCGGTTCAGCCACAGCGGACGCCCGCTGATGAAGACCGCGACGACCGGAATCCCGTCGGCTTTCAGCTTGCGGATCAGCTCCAGATCACCCGAGCGGCCGCCCTTGAACATCAGGTCCGGCAGGTCGCCCTGGAACTCGGCATACGGGTCCTCGCCAAACACCACGATGGCCACGTCGGGCTTGTTTCTGTACGCGCCGTCCAGGGCCAGCTCGGCGTTGCCGCCGGCCGCCTGCACCTGGGCCTTCAGCCCATCCCAGAGGGTATCGGCGTTGGGGAAGTCCTCGCGCCTGGTGCCGTCCCCCTGCCAGGTCAGTGTCCAGCCGCCGGTCTGCTTGGTCATGCTGTCGGCACCATCACCTGCGACCAGCACGCGCTGCTTCGGCGACAGCGGCAGCAGTCCGCCCTGGTTCTTCAGCAGCACCAGCGACTCTCGCACGGCCTGCCGCGCCACGGCGCGATGTTGCGGCGAGCCGAGCAGTTCGAACTTGCCACCCAGTGCACGCGCGGACGGCTTGGGCTTTTCGAACAGCCCCATGCGCATCTTGGCCCGCAGGATCCGGCGCACCGCATCGTCGAGCCGCGCCATCGGCAAGCCCCCCTCCTTGACGTGCTTGACGGTGCTTTCGTACAGCCCCTTCCAGGTATCCGGCGCCATCGCCATGTCCATGCCGGCGATATACGTCTGCGCGCAGTCGGTATTGGTGCAGCCCTTCACCTGCCCGTGTCCGTTCCAGTCGCCGACCACGAAGCCGCCGAAGTTCATCTGGCCTTTCAGCACATCGGTCATCAGCGGCTTGTGGCCGTGCATCTTCTCGCCGTGGAAGCTGTTGAACGAGGCCATCACCGACTGTGCGCCGGCCGCGATGGCCGGCACGTAGCCAGCGGCGTGGATGTCACGCAGCTGCGCTTCGGTGACGGTGGTATCGCCCTGGTCCTTGCCGTTGGTGGTGCCGCCGTCGCCCAGGAAGTGCTTGACCGTGGTCATCACGTGGTGGTCGTCGAGGAAGTCGGCCGCGCCGGCCTTGCCCTGCAGCCCCTCGACGAACACGCCGGCATAGCTGGCGACCAGCGCCGGATCCTCGGAATAGCCCTCGTAGGCGCGGCCCCAGCGGTCATCCTGGGGTACGGCAACGGTGGGTGCGAAGGTCCACTCCATGCCGGTGGTGCGGGTTTCGGCGGCGGTGATGCGGGCGATCTCGCGCAGCAGGTCCGGGTTGCGCGTCGCGCCCAGGCCGATGTTGTGCGGGAACAACGTGGCACCGACCACGTTGCTTTGTCCGTGCATCGCATCGATTCCCCAGATGATCGGGATCGCATGGCCGCCGCCGCTGGTGTCCATCGATGCTTCCCAGTAGGCATCGGCCAGCGCCAACCATTCGGCCGGCTTGGCGTTGTAGCGCCCACCCGGATCGGTCCCGCCGCCGGCCAGCACCGAGCCGAGGCGATACTTCCTGACCTCTGCCGGGGTGATGCTGCCGATGTCGGCCTGCACGATCTGG
Source organism: Stenotrophomonas sp. Bg11-02 (assembly GCF_002836635.1). Classification (NCBI taxonomy): domain Bacteria; kingdom Pseudomonadati; phylum Pseudomonadota; class Gammaproteobacteria; order Lysobacterales; family Lysobacteraceae; genus Stenotrophomonas; species Stenotrophomonas sp. Bg11-02. Next base: position 46,900 of record NZ_PJAY01000069.1, on the reverse strand, counting down.
CCAACCTTTTCTTCCACGCTCATCTTCGCCATCAGGTCGTCGATGCGGCGTTCGATGGCCGCGTCGGCGGGCAGCGGCCAGCTCGGCTGCGGCCACTGCGACGGATGGATCTGGCCGGCGGGCGTGGCCGCATGGGCGGCGCTGCTGCACGCCAGTGCCAAGGCGGCGCACAGCAACAGGGGCTTCAGAGACTTCATGATCGGCGAATTCCTTTCGAATCAGGACGGGGCGCGCTGGCGGCAACGCAGGGACGTTTCTATGTCCGGATTGACAACGCTGTCAACGGCGAAGCTCCCCATGCGCAGGTCACCCCTTGTGCGGCGTAGACCGTGGGCCGTGGATCCGAACCGGTACGCTGCGTCGCAGCATGACCGTGGCGGGAGGTCGGCGCGTGCGGGAGAAAGAAAGTTGCACGCTACTGCATCCAGCGCGCTGTCTGCCGCGTATCTGAAGTACCCCCTCATCCGAGGGAAGAACAGGAGACGCACCGTGCAAGCCACTATCAGGAAGCTCGCCCTCGCTACCGGCCTTGTCGTTCTCGGGTCCATCGCAGCGCCCGCCTTTGCCGCCGATCCGCCGATGGTCGGTGGCGCACCGATGGAGCCGACCAGGACCATTGTCGAGAACGCCAGCGCGTCGAAGGACCACACCACACTGGTTGCGGCGGTGAAGGCTGCCGGCCTGGTGGAAACCCTCAGCGGCCCGGGCCCGTTCACCGTGTTCGCTCCCACCAACGCCGCCTTCAACAAGCTCCCGGCCGGTACCGTGGATACGCTGGTCAAACCCGAAAACAAGGCCGCCCTGTCGAAAATCCTGACGTACCACGTCGTCCCCGGCAAACACACCGCCGCCGAACTGACCGCGGCGGCTACCCGGCAAGGCGGGGCCGCCACGCTTGCCACCGTGCAAGGGGAGCCGCTGACCTTCAAGCTGCACCAGGGCAAGCTCTGGATCGTGGACAACAAGGGAGGCAAGGCGTCGGTCAGCACCGCTGACGTGATGCAGTCAAACGGCGTGGTCCACGTGATCGATACCGTACTGATGCCGAAGTAAGGTTGCATGGCCGGGCGGGCGCCATCCGGCGTCCGCGCCGGGCATGCGGCGAACACACCAGACTGACGCTGCCCTGCCTATTCTCTGGGCACAGTCTGGACGCAGGTAGTGGCATGAAAAAGAGTACCAAGCTCCTGTTGATCGTGGTGATCGGCATCCTGGCGATGGTGGGGCCATCGTGCATCTGGCTGTCGCGCAACGGCAATCCGGATACGCCGCAGGAACCTGGCAAGCATGTGGACAAGAAAGGGGCAGCGCAGCAGCCCGGGCGTTGAACGCGGCGCCTCAGCCGACCAGCGCCAACGCGCGGCGCCCGAGCAGGCCGGCGAGCAGGCGAAATGCGGTGAGTACCCACCCGTCCGCGATGGCCAGCGACACCGTCAGTTCCAGCAGCACGATCACGGCCAGTGCCCATCGCCCCGGCATACGCCAGGCCAACCAGAAGCCCAGCAGGACCCACCCGGTATCGGCAAGCGAGTTGACGACGCTGTCCCCGCTGTAATCCGGCGCCATGTTGGTCGTGTTGTCCAGCAGCGAGATGACGAAGGGCGTGTTTTCCACGACCTCCCACACCGTGCTGCAAGCCAATGCGACCAGCCAAGCGTCTTGCCGTTGCCAGCGCGGCCTCAGCGTGCGCAGCGCCCAGGCCAGCCCGATGCCGAAGCCGCCGTGCAGCAGGGCATACCAGTCCGCCAGATGCTGCGAATTGTGCGAAATGCCGGATCCGGGCTGCCAGGCGAAGGTGTCTCCGCCGCTACATCCCCAGGGGCGCCCGGCGCCGAGCAGCCACAGCAGGTGGACCGCCAGCAGTGCGGCGGTGGCGGTGGTGCGTTGTGCGAAACAGGCGCGCAGCCAAGCATCAGCGCGTCCTGGATACTCGTGGCCGGCGGTGGAATCGGGCCTGTTCATCAGGGCGCTGCACTTCCCTCACTGGCCTCGCATGGGCGTTTGCTAGAGTGGCCTCCCTGTCCCGTTGCCGCCTGCCTACCGTGAGTCCTCTGGTCAATACGCTGGTGTTTCTCTCCACTCTCGCGGGAATGGAGGTGTTCTCCGCGCTGGTGCACCGGCATGTCATGCATGGCTGGGGCTGGGGCTGGCACAGGTCGCACCATGAGCCACGCACGGGACGCTTCGAGCGAAATGATCTGTACGCGGTCGTGTTCGCCGCGATCGCCATCGTGCTGATCTACCTCGGCACGCGCGGCTGGCATCCGCTGGAATGGGTCGGCGCAGGCATGACCGGGTACGGGATGCTTTATTTCATCGCCCATGATGGCCTGGTGCATCGGCGCTGGCTTTTCCGCAATGCGCCGCGCCGCGGCTACCTCAAACGGCTCTACCAGGCCCACCGGATGCACCATGCGGTGCAGGGCCGCGAGGGCTGCGTGTCGTTCGGATTCCTGTGGGCGCCGCCGGTGGACCGGTTGAAGCGCGAGCTGCAGCGCCTGCACGGCGGCCGCGTGGGCAGGACACGCGAACCGCGGTCGTGATCCCAGGCAGGCGTGCCGGTGCGATGCTGCGGCCATCATGCGCGCCCGGGCCGCTGCCAGAGAGTCGCCGGCCTGCCCTGCGCCGCAGCGACCCCGTCACCGCGCGAAGCGCGCGCCTGGTATGCGCCTCGAAGCAGCAGCCGGAGCTTGTCGCCGGTCGAGGTGGATACCCGGTGGTCCCAAGCCGCAGGCCCGAGGGCGCGCACGTGCAGGCCGATTTCGCGGTAGATGCCGTGCGCGGTGGCCACGGCCCAGGCAGAGCGCGCAGGTAGGGCGGGCAGCCCCTTCAGCGCGGAAGCGTAGTAGGTCTCGGCCGATTCCAGCAAACGCGCCACCACGCCCGCCAGCGCCTGCCGGTGCGCCTGATCGGCGTGGTTGCGCGGGTTCAACCCCGCCTGTTCCAGCCAGTCGACGGGCAGGTAGCAACGCCCTGCCTGGGCATCCTCCACCACGTCGCGCGCGATGTTGCTCAGCTGGAACGCCAGTCCCAGGTCGGCGGCGCGGTCAAGCACGGCAGGCTCGGTCGGACCCATGATGTGGCACATCATGATGCCCACCACGCCAGCAACGTGATAGCAGTACTCCAGGGTGTCGTCGAAGGTGCGGTACTCGCGTCCCGCCACATCCATTGCAAAGCCGTCCAGATGTGCCTGCGCATGCCGGGCCGGAATCGCAAACGTACGAACCACTTCCTGCAGGGCGGCAAACGGTGGGTCCTGCAGGAGGGGCTGCTGGTAGGCCAGCGCAGTGCAACGGCGTAGTTCGGCCAGCGCCGCGCCGGTAACCGAAACCGACGCCGGGACGTCGCGATGGCCGAGGACCTGCCCGTCCACGACGTCGTCGCAGTGGCGGCACCAGGTGTACAACAGGGTCGCCCCGCGCCGCGTGCGTGCATCGAACACCCGTGATGCAACGGCAAAACTCTTCGAACCCCGGCTGATGGTCACCCGCGCCTGGCGTTCGAGCGCATCGGTCATCGCCCCGCCTCCTGCAGCATCAGGCCCGCGGTCGCCTTGGCCGATGCCACCACGCCGGGCACCCCGGCGCCGGGATGCGTGCCCGCCCCGACCAGATAGAGATTGGCCAGGGTGCTGTCGCGGTTGTGCGGACGGAACCAGGCGCTCTGGGTGAGCACCGGTTCCAGCGAGAACGCCGAGCCATGGTGTGCGTTGAGCGTGTCGCGGAAATCAAAGGGTGTCACGAAGCGGCTGGTCACCAGGTCTTCGCGCAGGCCGGGTATGTAGTGTTTCTCCAGATAGTCGAAGATCCGCTCTCGGTAGCGCGGCCCCTCCACGTCCCAATCGATGTCAGCGTTGCCAAGGTGCGGAACCGGTGCCAGCACGTACAGGCTGCTGCACCCGGCCGGCGCCAGCGACGCATCGGTGACGCAGGGATTGTGCAGGTACAGCGAGAAATCCTCGGCCAGCTTGTCGCCGTTGAAGATCTCATCAATCAGGCCGCGATATCGCTGGCCGAAGCAGACGGTATGATGGCGCAGGTCTTCGTGACGCGTCCGGAGGCCGAAATACAGCACGAACAGGGACATGCTGGAACGCTTTGCGGCAAGCTTCCTGCCGTGGGCGACGCCACGCGGGTGGTGGCCAAGCAACTGCCGGTAGGTATGCACGACATCGGCATTGGATGCCAGCATGTCCAGCTCGATCCGCTCCCCGTCCTGCAGCGTCACCGCGCAGGCACGGTTGGCCTCCACCTCGATGCGGGCCACATCGGCGTTCAACTTCAGCTCGCCGCCGAGATCCTGGAACAGGCGCACCATCGCGCGTATCAGTGCGCCGGTTCCCCCGCGTGGAAACCACACTCCCCACTCGCGCTCCAGCGCGTGGATCAGGGTGTAGATCGATGAGGTCGCGAACGGGTTTCCGCCCACCAGGAGTGAGTGGAACGAGAACGCCTGGCGCAGGTGCTCGTCCTTGATGAAGCAGGACACCATGCCGTAGACGCTGCGCCATGCCTGCAGGCGCGCCAGCTGCGGTGCGGCTGCCAGCATGTCACGGAAGGACAGGAACGGGACGGCTCCAAGCTTGAGATACCCCTCCTTGAACACCGCGCGCGAGTACGCCAGGAAACGCCGATAGCCTTCGACATCGTCGGGCTGCAGGGCGTGTATCTGACGTTCCAGCGATTGCTGGTCGTTGACATAGTCAAACCGCGTCCCGTCCTCCCAGCCGAGCCGGTAGAACGGATCCACCGGAAGCAGCTCGACGTAGTCGGACATCCTGCGGCCAGCCAGGGTGAACAGCTCCTCCAGCGCGGAGGGGTCGGTGATGACGGTGGGCCCTGCATCGAAGGTGAAGCCGTCGTCCTCATACACATAGGCGCGACCGCCGGGTTTGTCTCGTTTTTCCAGCAGCGTGGTCTGGCAGCCACCGGCCTGCAGGCGGATGGCAAGGGCAAGTCCACCAAATCCGGCACCGATGACGACGGCGCGTTTGGGCGTGGGCATTCAGGAATTCCTTTGCAGAGAAGCATGCGAAGCAAGCGCCGCTCGAGCCGCTTTCAGCAGCGGCACCGGCGGCTTGCCGGAAAGCAGTCTCAGCTTGTCGGCCCAGCCGAGCCTGCCGGCGTAGAAGCGTTCGATGAGCGGCTCAGGCAGGGAGTAGAAGCGCTGCATGACCGTCCAGCGCCGGTTGGCAGGGCCGGCCAGGAACAGCATGCGGTTGAGCATCCGGAAGAAGCCCTGCTGCCGCCAGCGTTGGCGGGTGTAGCGCTGCAGGGAGGCAGACAGTGACGGCGCGTCCAGCCGTGGTAGTTGCGCCACGTGCTCGGCCAGGCGCACGGCTTCGGGAAGCGAATAGCCCGTGGTCGGGTGGAACAGGCCGGCACGCAGACCCACGCTGGGTTGGCCATCAAGCGCGCCATGGAAGGCGTCGAGGTCCCCTGCGAGGGTGATTGGCAACACGCCCTGTTCTTCGCGTAGCACCTGCTGTATTTCCCAGCCCTGCGCGCGCGCGTAGTCGGCGATGTTGTCGCGGAACTGCGCCGCCGACGGGCCCGCACCGTCCACGTAATGGGTGTCTTCGATCAGCAGCAGATCATCTGCGAACGGCAGGGTGTACACGAACCGGTACCCCTCGCCCTGCGCTACGTCCGCATCCATGATGATCGGGAAGCGCAGCCCATGCGGGACCGCGGTGCGCACGACCTGGCCGAGGAAAGCCTGTCTGCCCAGGGTCATGTGCGGGGTCGCCGAAGGGCCGCGGCCGTCGATGACCGCGCCGGCCTGCAACGTGCGTCCATCGGCCAGGCGGACCTGCCCAGGCCCGATGTCCAGCACGCGGCTGCCACAGCACGCCGCCGTGCCCAGACGCTCCCGCAGGCAGGTGTCGAACGTGTCCGCCAGGATGCTGGCGTAGCCGGCGCGCAGCTGCCGGCGGTGCCCGGGAAACCGGACCTGCTGCCCCTGCCAGCGATGCGACACCAGCGGGGCGACCCACGCCCACTGGGATGGCTCCAGGTCGTGCTGGTGGAAGGACCATGTGTGATTGCCGCCCAGGCGGTCGCCAGCTTCCAGCAGCAGCACCCGCAACTGCGGCCGCAGCGACCGCAGGCGCAGGGCGATAAGCCCGTTGGCCAGGCCACCGCCCACCAGGATGAGGTCGTAATCGTGGTGCATCAGGCGACGTGCGCAATGCCGGAGGGGCCGCTGCGCAGCACCCCTTCGATGAGCGCGACGGCGCGGTCGGTGCCGCCGGCCTGGCGGACCGCCTGCCCCAGTTCGGCCGAACGGGCGCCGAACGCCGGCTCGTCGAGCAGGCGCCGCAGCGCACGCCCCATCTCGCGCGAGGAGGTCCACCGAGGGGATGCCTTCAGGCCGGCGCCAGCGTGCACCAGCCGTGCGGCCACGCCGGGCTGATCGAAGGCGATGGGCAGCGCCAACACCGGCACGGCGGCGGTGAACGCATCCATCACGGTATTCAGGCCGGCGTGCGAAACCACCGCATCGGCCCGCTCCAGGACCGCCTGTTGCGGGGCGAAGTCGGTCACCCAGACCTGTCCTGGACGACGCAGCGCCTGCGCTTGCCGGGTGCTCAAGCCGCCGCAGTGTGCGATGAGCAGCTGTACGTCCTGGCTTGCGCACGCCTGCGCTATGCGCTGGAAGGTGCGTTCGCGCTGGCCCTGCAGGGTGCCCAGCGACGCAAATACGAAGGGTCGCCCGGCAGACAGCCCGCTGCCGTCGAACTCCTGCTGCATCGGCTCGCGCAGCGGCCCCACATGCTGCAGCTCGTCGCCGCCGGCGGGGCGGGGGAAATCGAAATCGCGCACCGTCTGGCTGATCTGCAGCCACGGCGACAGGCACTCATGCAGCGCGCCGCGCCGGGACAGTCCGAACGCGGCCGCATGGTGCTCGATCACCCGCCGCTGCGGCGACATCAGATGATCGTATACGCGTGTGCTGGCGGCCTGTATCTCAAGATCGCGTGGACGACGGGAGCAGGACCAGGGCATCACCGGCAACGGAATCCCCGGCTCGCGGTTGACCGGCAGTGCACATGCAACCGACACCCAGGGCATCTGCCGTGCCTCGGCGACCAGGCCACCGGCGGCCTCCATCTGATCGCAGACCAATGCGTCAACGCCAGCCAGCGACAACGCCTGCGGCAACTCGCGGCACAACATGTCCGTGGTCCGCGCAAGATCGGCAATGACCCGCTTCAGGCCCCAGGGAGAGCCCGGGTTGGCCGCGCGGCGCAGGACCGCATCCAGCGATCCAGGCGGATGCGTCTGTTGCCCCAGCGCGACAAACCCGAGGGCGGGGTCCGACAACAGCCGCGCCGCATCGTGCTGATGGAAGAAAGTCACCCGATGCCCTTGCCGCTGCAGGCCGCGGCCGAGCGCCTGCATGGCGCGCCAGTGGCTGGGAAACGGCGGTGCGATGATTCCGACGTGGCTCAAGGCGGGGCATCCAGGAGTTCGCCGTCAAGGAACATCGGCGCGCGCGCCAGCGCGGCCAGGTCAGCACTGCCGGTGCAGAAACAGACGATCTGCAGCTGGCGGATCACCGCCCGGAAGTGATCGACAACCGCTTCGGTCGACTCCAGCGCACTGGTCAGTACTGAAGCGGCCTGGCCGACCATGTCGGCACCGAGACGGATGGCCTTGGCGGCATCGATCCCGTCGCGGATGCCGCCGGAGGCAATGATCGGCAATGATGGCAGCGCCGCACGGGTGGCACGCAGTGCCAGCGCCGTCGGAATGCCCCAGTCGCTGAAGGCCATGGCGATTTCCCGGCCGAGCGGATCCGGAGACCGTTCGCCCTCCACCGCCGCCCAGCTGGTGCCTCCGGCTCCGGCCACGTCGATGACCTGCACCCCGGCCTGTACCAGCTGCCTGGCCACCGAAGCGGAAATTCCAGCGCCGACCTCCTTCACCACCACCGGCACCGACAGCGCGGCGGTCACCGCCGCAATCGCATCCAGTATCCCGCACCAGTCGCGGTCGCCTCCGGATTGCACGGCCTCCTGGAGGGGGTTGAGGTGCACGATCAGCGCGTCGGCGTCGATCATCTCCACGGCGCGCTGAGCCAATGCGATGCCCTTCCCGCGCAGCTGCGCAGCGCCCAAGTTGGCAAGCAGGGGTACGTCGGGCCCGCGCCGGCGCAACTCGTGGGTCAGGCCGTGGTCCAGTCCGGTTTCCAGCGCAACCCGCTGGGAACCTACGGCTAGCGCGATGCCCAGCTCCTGTGCTGCTTCCACCAGATGCAGGTTGATCCGGCTTGCACGCAGCGCGCCACCGGTCATCGAGCTCACCAGCAGCGGCGCACGCAGCGGTCGGCCGAGCAGCGTGGTACGCAGGTCGATGGCATCAAGATGCAGCTCGGGAAGCGCACAGTGTTCGAAACGGTAGGCGGCAAAGCCTGTTTCGGCGCGTTGCCACGCGCGTGCTTCATCAAGCACGATATCCAGGTGGTCATTCTTGCGCTTGACCAGCTCGCTCTGCGGCACGCCCTTGGCGACGGGGACACTCATGTGATGCGGAAGTGCTGGTGGGCGAAGGCGATCAGGTCGTCATGCTGGCCATCAAGCTCTGCCAGCAGGGCGAACGCCCGCTGCAGGTGGGCCTGCAGGCGGCGCTGCACTTCCTCGCGCCCGAGCAGCGTGATCAGCGTGCACTTGCCCGCATCCTTTCCGCCGTCCTTGCCGGACAGCGCACTGTCGTCGCCGTCGCGCAGGTCGTCCTGCAGCTGGAAAGCCTGCCCAAGTTGCACGGCGCACTCCCGTGCGAGCGCCCGCGCGCGCGCACCGGCGCCGGCGGTCATCGCGGCCATTTCCAGCGCTGCACTGAACAGCGCCCCGGTCTTGAGTTCGTTGGTGCGCTGGACGGCCTGGACATCGCGCGCTCCCTCGCTGCCATGCAGGTCGTTGAACTGGCCACAGACCAGGCCCTGGCTGCCAACCGCTGCCGCCAGCGTCGCCAGCAGTTCGCTCCGCAACGGCGCTGGAACGCCTTCCAGCTCCGCCAACACCTGGAACGCTCGGCTCAACAGCGCGACCGAAGCCAGGATGGCCACGTCCTCGCCATGCTGGCGATGCACGGTCGGCTGGCCCCGTCGCAGTTCTGCATTGTCCATGCTGGGCAGGTCATCGAGGATCAGCGAAGCGCCATGCACCATTTCCACCGCGCAGCCCACATCGATGATCGCGTCGTCGGCGTGGCCCATCCCGCGCGCCGCCATCACCATCAACACCGGCCTCATCCGTTTCCCGGCCGTGAGCATGAACTCGCGCATCGCAGTGCAGACCCGGTCGCCCTCCGGACCCGCCGGCAACAGCTCGGCCAGCCGCTGCTGCACCTGGTCGCGCACCATGCGCGGGTCCACGCCCGGTCGCGCCTCATGCGAGGCGTCGCCGAGGTTGACCTCGCTGAGGATGGAGCGGCACCTGATCGCCGTCTGAGTCATGCCGTTGCCGCTGGTTGGGTCGGGCTTCAGCTTCACCGATCCCGCGTGAAGGCGCCGCCATTGGCGGCCAGCTCACTGAAGTGGCGCCCGCCCCTGCCAATCAGGGACAATGGCCCCCGTCCGGGCCGTGCCCGGCCCGCAACAGCATGGACCCGCATCGAGCCGGTCACCGCTCTGCTGTCCATTCCAGGCCTTGTGCCGTTTCTTCCGGATCCGATGTGACTACCACTGCCCCACCCGCCGCGCCCGTGGCCGAAGACCTGCCCCTGACCGACCGCCTGCGCACCGCGCTGGACCTGCTGGAGGCCATCGAGGCCGACCGCAGCGTACTGGATGCGCTGCCCGAAGCCGACCGCGTGCGCCTGCACCAGGTGGTGGCCAAGGTGTATCACCCCGAACCCAAGGCACGCCGGGCAATGCTCAAACAGCAGGCCAAGGTCCGCCACCAGGAGAAGGTGCGCAAGGCTGAAGCGTTGTTGGAACAGACCGGCATCCGCACGCTGCGCCGCAAGCCCGTCTTCAGCACCCCGAATTACTTCCCCCCGCATGCGGCCGGCCTGCATGACGCACGCAACGGGGAAGGCGCCGAAACCGCTGCCGAGCCGGTGCACTCGCCCGAACTGCGCCACTGCTACGTGTGCAAGCAGAAGTTCACTCGGCTGCATCATTTCTATGACCAGATGTGCCCGGCCTGCGCCGAGCTGAACTTCACCAAGCGCACCGAGACCGCCGACCTGCGCGGCCGCGTCGCGCTGCTCACCGGTGGCCGGGTCAAGATCGGTTACCAGGCGGGCCTGAAGCTGCTGCGCGCCGGCGCCGAACTGATCGTCACCACGCGTTTCCCGCGTGATTCCGCTGCCCGCTACGCCGAAGAGCCGGATTTCGCGGTATGGGGCCATCGCCTGCAGGTGTACGGCCTGGACCTGCGCCACACCCCCAGCGTGGAAGCCTTCTGCAGCGAGCTGCTGGCCACCCGCAAGCGACTGGACTTCATCATCAACAATGCCTGCCAGACGGTGCGCCGGCCGCCGCAGTTCTATGCGCACATGATGGCCGGCGAAACGGCCGCGCTGCACGAACTGCCCGAAACCGTGCGCAGGCTGGTAGGCCATTACGAGGGCCTGCGCGGCGCCGAGCTGCTGAGCGATGCCTCGGCGATCGCGCTTCCGGCCGTGCAGGAACGGGGACTCAACGGTGCCGATGGCCTGACCCGCGCCGCCGAGCTGTCCCAGGTGGCCCTGCTGGAAGACGAGCTGGTCGGCCAGCAGCATCTGTTCCCGGAGGGCCGGCTCGACCAGGACCTGCAGCAGGTCGACCTGCGGGGACGCAATTCCTGGCGCCTGCTGATGGCCGAAGTGCCGTCGGTCGAGCTGCTCGAAACCCAGCTGGTCAACGCCATCGCCCCGTTCATCATCAACGCACGGCTGAAGCCACTGATGCTGGCCACGCCCGAGCGTGACAAGCACATCGTCAACGTATCGGCGATGGAAGGCCAGTTCTACCGCAACTTCAAGACCACCCGTCATCCGCATACCAACATGGCCAAGGCCGCGTTGAACATGATGACCCGCACTTCGGCGGCGGATTACCAGAACGACGGCATCCACATGAACAGCGTGGATACCGGCTGGGTGACCGACGAAGATCCGGCGGACATCGCAGCCAAGAAGGTGCAGGAAGAGCGCTTCCATCCACCATTGGACATCGTGGATGGCGCTGCGCGTATCGTCGACCCGATCATCCACGGCTTCAACACAGGCGAGCATGTGTGGGGCCAGTTCCTGAAGGATTACGCACCTACCGATTGGTAAGCCATGCCCCGGTAGTGACCGCCGCTGGTCGTCAGCGCCCGCCTTGGGTGGGTGACGACCGTTGGTCGTCAGCGCCCGCCCTTGGTGGGTGACGCCCGTTGGTCGTCACGCTGTTGCTTGCCGCTGCGCTCGCCGAGCATGGCTCGGCGCTACCGGTTCCCTGTCATCGCGCGAGCGCCATCAGCTCCGCTTTGTCCTGCAGCCCGCGCATCGCGCGCACGTGGTTGCGCAGCAGGCGCAGGTCCTGCTCCCGGCCCAGCGCATCGCTCAACCTGTGCAGCCCCTTGGCCTGTTTCCCGCCGTCACTGCCGGAATGACCCTTGACCAGGCCGCCGTCCAGCCGGGCCATCACCTCCAGCTGCATGCGCAGCCGCCGCACCCTGCGGCGCCACTCATGCAGCGCCTGCGCATCATCGCTGCGGCGGGCACGCGCGGCGGCCTTTTCGACCCTTCGCCGGCTGCGCGCCAACGCCCGCCGAAGATCCGCCTTGCGCACCAACTCCCAGCCCTGCGTATCCAGCTCCAGACCGACGCGCCGCACCACGCGCCGTTTCTTCTGGAAGCCGGGGTCCTGCGCACAGGCGCGCTGCAGCAGGCGGTCACGGCGGGCACCCAGATGCGTGATGACAGGGGCCCAGCCGGAGGCGGAAGCGCCGGCCTGCAGGGATTGCGCGGTGTCTACCAGCACATGCGCATCGCGCAGCGCCGAAAGACCACGACCCAGCCGCTGCAGCGCACGGTCGCTGCGTTGCAGCGGCTGTTCGTCGGTGGCAAACAGGGCCAGCACCGCGCGTAGACGCCGGATCGCCTTGCGGGCGTTGTGCACGCCCACATGGATATCCGGCCGCATCGCCAACGCATCGGCAATGGCCAGGCATTCTTCCTGCACCAGTTGGCGGGCGGCCGCCCCGATCACCGTGGAAGGCATTGCGTACTCCGCAGCGCGACTGCCCGGCAGTCTAGCCGAGATCCCCGTAGGCACCGGCAGTCCACGGGACCTTAACCCCGTCGCCCTATCCTGCTGGCCGGGCACCGATCGCCCGCCCCACCACAAGGAGCGTCCATGAAAAAGCTGCACCTGTCCCTGATCGCCGCCGGCCTGCTTGGCGGCTCCCCGGCCGCCTTTGCCGAGGTCGCCAACCTCACCAACAGCGCCGACGGGGCCAACCGCGAAGCCGGCATCGCCGCCGTCAAACAGAAGCTGCAGGCCGCCTGCACCGATCGCAAGGGGACGCCGGACCTGGCCTCGTTCGAGGTGGTGTTCGAAAAGACCAGTGAGAACCCGAACGTGCCCAAGCCCTACTACGTGGATGGCAAGATGCAGTGCAACCTGCCCTGATGCCGGCGCGTGTCGCCCGGGTGCACCGGCTGATATAGTCGGACGAGCACGACGGGCGTGGTGCCTGTCCACGAACAACAGGGAATTGTCATGGGTCTTCGACAGGCGGTGGCAGGTGCGGTGGGCGGTGTTCTGGCCGACCAGTGGAAGGACTTCTACACGGTGCCGAACGGCCTGCCCTCCACCGCAGCGCTGTTTGCCGCTGCGCCTCGTGGCACCAACGCCGGGCGCGGTTCCAACACCGGCGCCTCGAACCACATCATCAGCAATGGGTCGAAGATCGTCGTGCCCGAAGGCTATGGGCTGCTGCTGCTGCAGGACGGCGCGGTCACCGCCTTCGTCGCCGAGCCGGGCGGTTACATCTGGGAATCGGATGACATCAACTCCCAGTCGATCTTCGCCGGCGACGGCCTGGTCAGTTCGCTGATCCGGCAGAGCTGGGAACGCTTCAAGTTCGGCGGCCAGCCGGGGTCGCAGCAGGCAGCCTTCTTCGTGTCGTTGAAGGAACTGCCGGACAACCGCTTCGGCACCCAGTCGGAAATCTACTGGGATGACGGCTTCCTCGGCACCCAGGTCGGCGCGGTGACCCGCGGTTCGTACACGCTGAAGATCGTGGATCCGATCCTGTTCGTGAAGAATTTCGTTCCGGCAAGCTACCTGCAGCCCGGCGAGGTTTTCGACTTCACCGACCTGGACAATGCGGCAGCCAGCCAGTTGTTCAACGAAGTGGTCGGCTCGCTGGCGCCGGCCTTCAGCCTGTATACCAACGATCCAGGCAAGGGCAACCGCATCAGCAGGCTGCAGCAGGATTCAGTCGGCTTCGCGCAGAGCCTGTCCAGCGCGGTCGAGCAGGGTTACCAGTGGAAGTCCGATCGTGGCCTGGCCATCGTCAAGACCGCCATCGTTTCCATCGAGTACGACGCCAACACCCGTGAGCTGCTCAAGACGGTGCAGCGCGCCGATGCGCTGGGCGGTGCACGCGGCAATTCCAATCTGCAGGCCAGCGTGGCGCAGGGCATCCAGTCGGCCGGCGAAAGCGGCGGTGCCGCCGGGCTGGTGGGCGTCGGCATGGCCTCGGGGATGTTCGGTGCCGGCAGCCTGCAGCAGCCGGTCGCGCCCGCCGCAGCGGCTGCCGATGACACGGTGAGCCAGCTGAAGAAGGCCAAGGAACTGCTCGATCTCGGCCTGATCACCCAGGATGACTACGACAAGCTGAAAGCCAAGGCGCTGGGGCTGTAAACGCCAGGCGACGCCACGATGACCAACCCCAGAAAGCCGCCGCCCCTGCCCGGGGCGGTTTCCCCTGCCGGCCCGGGATCGCCGCAGGACATGCCGCCGCTGCCCGGCAGTTTCGGGGTGGACCCTTCCACCCTGCCCCCGCCGATCCGTGACGAACTGCTGGCGCCGGATCCCATCGCCCTGGACACGTCTGCTACGGAGCTGAAGGACGGACTGAATCGCTGCCCGAAATGTGGATCCAGCGATATCCGCCACGCGCTCGGCGCCGATGTGCTGGTCTGCCAGTACTGCCGCAACGAATGGCACGGCGACCGGATCGAGGAGGCCTTCGGGCTGGGCACGGGCATCGAGGAGCTGCGTGGCGATGTGATCGCCTCCGGCGCGCGGAATATCGACGCTGGTGCGGCCAGCCTGATGAGCTTCAAATGCAACGGCTGCGGCGCGGAAGTCACGATCAACACCGAAAGCAGCATGACGGCGCGCTGCCACTGGTGCCGTCACGTGTTCGGGGTCAACGAACAGGTGGCCAACGGTGCCGTGCCCGATGCGGTGCTGCCGTTCAAGGTCAGCAAGACCGATGCGGTGGCGCGCATCCGCCAGTTCGTGGACAAGCGGCGCTTCTTCGCGCTGAAGGCCTTCAAGGCCGAGTTCACGCCGGAGAACGTCATCGGCGTGTACCTGCCATACATGGTGGTGGACAGCAGCGCCAGCGCCAGCGTGGTGGGCAACGGCGAGATCGAAACGCGGCGTTATACCCGCGGCACCGAGAAGAACAAGAAAACCTACTACGACGCGGATGTCTACCAGGTGGAGCGCCAGCTCGATTTCACCGTCGACGACCTCCCGCTGGAGTCTTCGGCCCGGCGTGGCCGGCTGGACATACAGACCAATACCAACAACATCATCAACACCATCCTGCCCTTCGACACCAAGAACGCGCTGAAATGGAACGCGTCCTACCTGGTGGGGTACTCATCGGAAAAGCGGGACGTGGACATCGAACAGCTGCGACCGCGGCTGGAGGACCAGCTGCTGTCGATCGCCCGCTCCAGGCTGGAGCAGTCGGTGCGGCGCTACGACCGCGGAGTGCGTTGGGAGATGGAAAAAGTCGAGATCCATGGGTCGCGCTGGGTGTCGATGTATGTGCCGGTCTGGCTGTATTCGTACCGCCAGCGTGGCAAGGGCATGCTGCATTACATCGCGGTGAATGGACGCACGGGCGAAACCATGGGCAGCGTGCCGGTGCAGCACTGGAAGCTGCTGCTGGCGGCGCTGGGCGTGGGCACGATCGTCGAAGGCGCGGTCCTCTGGTTCCTGGGAATGACGCTATGAGCAGTGATGGGGGTGGATTGGTGGCGCTGCTTGCGCTGGGTCCGGCCAGCGCGACGGCGCTGTACTGGACGCTTTTCCGTTACTACCGCAACACGGACAAGTCCCATGCATTCGAGCGCGAGACGGCCGTGGCGACCAAGCCGGTGACCGGCAATGACCGCAAGCTGCATACGGTGACCGGCACCGAGCAGAAGCGCATCAGCGGGGACAACGTGCAGGACCACCGGAAACGGGTGAAGAAGATGCCGCCGGACGCCCGACCGGCGTGACCCGTCACGCCGTCGAGTCGCCTGCCGCGTGCCCGGGCCCGATGTCCACGCCGTAGGTCTTCAGGTAATGATCGCGGTGGCCCAGCACATAGGGGTGCAGCTCATGGAAGCACTCACTGCCGCCATCGTCGGTGACCCCGTACGCCGCCAGCAGCGGGTCGCGCAGGGCCGGCGCGATGAACCGCGACACGTAGGCACCGGGGGCATCGGGCGCGAAGGTGTCCGTCCACGCCTGCTGCACCTGTTCGGCGGGAGCATGGAACATCGCAATGACACCGCCATCGACCTCCGAGCGCCGCGCCAGCAGGTAACCATCGGCCGGCACGCGGGCTGGCTTGAAGGTTCCGAGCGTGTAGATGTAGCGCGTCAGTTCGATCTCACCCTTCAGCTGCGGAAACAGCCGGTACAGATCAAACAACATGTGGCGCGTCAGGGTCCGGGGCTCGGGACCCTTGATCTTCAGCAGCTTCTCCACGCGATCCCAGATCGGGAAGGTGCGCGGGGCGGCGACCAGCGTGATCTCGCGGCGCTCCAGCCGGCCGACCTTGAACAGTTCCTGCAGTACCAGATGCATGTCAGACATTGAAATACGTTCCGTTGGCCAAGGCCGCGTGCGGGCATGATAGTGGCATGGCGGGGCAGTTTTGCAGAAGCGCCCGTTTTGCGGTTAGGTTCAAGGCTGGTTCCTGCACCCGGAGCGCCCCCATGCCGACACGGTTCTCGATTCCCCTGCTGGCCACCAGCCTGGCGCTGCTGGCCGCCGCGCACGCCGCCTCCGCCCAGCGCGCAGAACCGCGCGACCCTGGTACGCACGCCTTCAAGGTGATCAACGAGGCCCCCTCTTCGGTGTTCGTGGATGCCACCGCGACCCATGTGCCGACCGCGCCCAGCCTGCATTCCACTGACTCGGTATTCGTCGACGTCAACGGCGATGGTCACCGCGACGTGGTGGTCTCGGTGGAACACGGCGTCAACCGGCTCTACCTCAACGATGGAACCGGAAAGCTGCGCTACGTTCCGGATGCGTTCGGCCGCACGATGCGTGACAACGAACATGTGCGCACTGCGGATTTCAACGGCGATGGTCACGCCGATATGGTGTTCATCAGCGAATCCGAGGAGGTGCACCAGTTGTTCCTCGGCGATGGCAAGGGCGGCTTCACCGATGCCAGTGAGCGCCTGCCAGCCGGCAGCCAGGGCAACGGGCTTGCAGTGGGCGATGTGGATGGCGATGGGCGCGCGGACATCTTCATCGGCAGCACCGGCGAGACAGGCCATGGCGCCGGGGTGCCTGCGCGGGCGTCGCGCAGTCTTCTTTTCCTCAACGACCCCAAACGACCCGGCCATTTCATCGATGCCAGCGCGACCCATCTGCCGCAGGGCGAGGCGCAGACCGAGGGCGTGGCATTGGCCGACATCGATGGCGACGGCGACCTGGACGCGGTGCTGGCCAGCCCGGCGCACCCCAATCGCCTGCTGATCAACGATGGCCGCGGACGATTCAGCGACCAGTCGCATCGGCTGGAACTGAGGGTGCCGATGGAAACCCGTGAAGTGCACGTGGCCGACCTCACCGGTGATGGCCGCCCGGACATCGTGTTCTTCAACATCACCAGCAACAACGCGGCCTGGGACAAGGACCCGCAGACGCGCCTGCTGGTCAACGATGGCAATGGCCGCTTCCGCGATGAGACTGCCGAGCGCCTTCCCGCGCACACGTTTTCCAGCTGGGCCGGGACGGTGGTCGACTTCAACCACGATGGCCACCCGGACCTGCTGGTCGGCGCGATCCAGGTGCCTGGGTTCGTGCCGTTGCAACTGCGTGCGTGGCAGAACGATGGCAAGGGCCACTTCCGGGATGTCACGCTTGCCGTGGTGCCGGGCATCACCGTGGGGCGCAGCTGGAGCATGGGCCAGGGCGACCTGGACGGCGACGGCAGGCCGGATGTGCTGATCGGCGGCTGGGGCACCCAGGCCCGGCTGCTGCTGACGGGCGGGCGCTAGACGGCCGCCGGGTGATCCAGCAGCCGGCGTATCGCCGCGACGACGGCAAGATAGCGATGGCGCTGTACAAGATAGCTGGCGATCAGCACCAGCGCGACCACCAGCACCCCACCGGGTGCGACCGTGAGCGCGGGGATGGCGGTGACCACGGCGACCATCAGCAGCCAGTTGCCGCGCCCGATGACATGGATCTGCCGGCGTCGCATGTCGACCACGACCTGGCCGCGCATCAACGGCGGGTAGCGCCAGCCGAAATGCAGGCCGAAGCTCTCGCGGAACGCATGGCTTCGTTTGTCGAGCGGGCGGAACACCAGGTCCGGCCATTGTTCCGCGGCCACTTCGCGCTCCAGCTGGTGGAAGGGAAATGCCTTCAACGCCGGGTAAGGCGCGGGGATGCGACGACTGAACACCGGCAGCCCCCATGCCCAGTACGGTCGCCACCATGACAGCAGCAGGATCCCTTCGATGACCACGATCGCAAGCAGCAGGACGGCCATCGAGCTTCCTTGAGCATGAAGGCCGAGTATAGCCGCGGAGCCGTGCGGCTTACCGGCAGATGGCCACCGCCCTGGTGCGCTGGTCGATCAGCACAACGGCCTGCTGCAGCGCATGTGCGCCTATCAGCAGCTCGGGATACTTTGCCGACACGCGCACCTCCACATCAGCGAGGCGCAGCTGGCCGATCTCGATCGGCCCCTGCACGGTGGCCCGCTGCGCCTCGACCTGGCTGTTGGTCAACCGCGAGCGGCCGGCTGCTTCCAGGGGTCCGGTGGAAACGGTGTCATACATCGCCCGTGGCAGCACGAAGCTGACGTTGGCGCCGGTATCGAGCTGGCCCAGCACCTGCTCCCCGCCGATCCGCACCGGTACGCGGAAGGCCCGCTCATAACGCAGGACATTCGTGCCCTGGGTGGGAAGCTGCTGGGTGCGGCTGAAGGACAGCATGCGCCGTGGATAGTCGATGACCAGCAGGCCGTCATCGAAGAAACCACGACCCAGTATCCCCATGAACGCCGCCTCCGGGGCGTTGTGCGCGTTGTAGTCGCGCGTGATGACCTCCACGTCGCGCCGGACCACCGCGCCCAGGGCAAGCGAGTCGATCCGGACCGTCTGCACGCTGGCGCTGGACACGCCATCGGAGGTGGTGGCCTGGCCGTGCAACGGCAGGTCGAGCGCGGTGGCCAGGCGGGTGTCGGCGCGGCCGATGCCGCTTGCCCCGGTATCGACGGCGAAGCGGAATGGTCCGCGGCCGTTGACCTGGATCTGGAGATAGATGCGGCCGTCGACGACGTCGAAGGGAACCTGCAGGTCCGGCGCGCGCAGGGGCCGTGCCGCCAGCGCGCACGCGTCATCCGGCGGTGCACTGGCGTCGGCCGCGGTCGCGCCGCTGGACAGCAGGGAACCGGCAAGCACGAAGCAAAGCAGTGGGGCTCGGGGTGGCATCGAACATTCCTTGTCGCGTCGGGTAGGTCGTACACCGGCAGACTGCACGCTGCGCCCCGGCCACTCCAGTGGCATCCGACGAAACCACCCTGCACGCGATGGACCGCACTGGAGCGCCGACCAAGCGCGGCAGCACGTCCACCGAGCGCGGGACAACCTCGGTCAGCGCGCGTCCAGCCGCTCGGCCGGCACGCCCTCCATCGTCATCCGGACCGGCAGGATCAGTCCCTTTTCATCGAAGTACATCCGGTCGATCGCGGTGGCGCGGTGATGGCGGCTGGTCTCTCCCAGCGGGCGACGGTGGTAGACGATGTACCAGTTGTCCGAGCCCGGCGCGTGGATCACCGAGTGGTGGCCGGCGCTGGTGGCGATGGTGGGATCCTGCTGCAGGATCTTGCCGATCCGCTTGAACGGTCCGGTCGGCTTGTCGGCGATGGCGTAAGCCACCGAGTACTCCGGCTCGCCCCAGCCGCCCTCGGACCACATGTAGTAGTAGCGGCCGCCGCGCTTGAACATCAGCGAGCCCTCCACGTATTCCGGTGCGGGGGTGATCTCCTTGTACAGCGTGCCATCCTCGTGCGGCTGCACGCCGGTGAAATCGTCCTTCAGGCGCACGATGTTGGCGTGCTTCCAGCCGCCGTAGATCATGTACCAGGCGCCGTCATCGTCCTCGAACACGAACTGGTCGATCGGCTGGGCACCGTTATGGAAGGTGCCGATCAGCGGCTTGCCCAGCAGGTCGCGGTAAGGACCCTCGGGCCGGTCGGCCACCGCCACGCCGATGCCACCGAGCTCCTGGTCGCTCTTGATGTCGTTGGCGGAAAAGAAGAAGTAATAGCGGCCATCGCGTTCCACGACCGAGGGCGCCCACAGCGCCTCCCTGGCCCACGCGATGGCGTCGGTGGTGAGTACGTTGCGATGCCGGGTCCACTGCACCAGGTCGGGCGAGGAGAATGCATCGAATCCGGTCTGCTCGGCATACGGCGCCGAGCGGGTCGGGAAGATCCAGTACGTGCTGCCGAACACCGCCGCTTCCGGGTCGGCATACCAGCCCGGCAGGATGGGGTTGCCGGATGTCGCCGCCGCAGGCCCAACCGGCCCCGCCGAGGCTGCCGCAGCGGCCACTGCCACAGCAACCAGTGCCGCGCCCACTGCTACCCTCATCTTCGCCATGCCCTGCCCTCCCAGGTGGTTTCGACCGAGTTTAGATCGATTCAGGGCGTGCTGGCCAATCAGTTGTAGAGCTCGTTGACCTCGGTCACCCTGCCATCGCGGAAAATGATCTGGACGGTCTTCTGCGCCTTGTAATATTCCCAGCGCTCGCCCACGTTGCCGCTGTAGTCGGTTTCCAGCTGGATCACCCGGTCCGGCTTGCCTGCCACCTGGGTCACCTTGCCTGCCCCGTCGCCGGTACTCACCAGCTTGTTGCCGAACCGGGCACTGCCGCCTGCCATCGCCGAACCCGCCGCGGCCAGGCACAGCACCAGCATCATCGTTCTCGCGCTCATTCCGATCTCCTTGACGTCGTGGTTGCTCCCGCGCCGCCACTGTGCCACACGTCAAAGGGGACCCGCAGGCCGCGGGCGGCGCTGGCGTGAAGGCACTGCGCCGGTGACATCCTGATCAGCTTCAGCAAGCCACGTTCCCAGCGCTGGGCGGCGGCGATAATCTATGCGGCCAAACACGTCATCCCCGCGCCTCGCCGTGAGAACACCTTGAACCTTGAAGACGGAAATTCGACCCGGGTGGCGCGTGATGCCGAGCGGGTCAAACTGGCGCTCGCCGCCGGGGCGATCGTGGGCACCTGGTTCTGGGATGTCGCGCACGACAGACTCGCCGTGGATGATGCCCTCGCCCGGGCGTTCGGCCTGGATCCGGCGCTGGCACGCAGCGAGCTGCGCCTGGACCAGGTGGTGGCCGCCGTGCACGCTGATGACCGGGACGGCCTGCAGCAGGCAATCGCCGAGGCAGTAGGCCGCGGCGGGCGCTATGTCCACCAGTTCCGGACGCGCGGCGCGGACGGACAGTACCGTTGGCTGGAAGCGGCCGGCCGTGTGGACCTGGATGCGCACGGTCGCGCGATCGACTTCCCCGGCGTGCTGATCGATATCGACGAGCGGCGCCGGCTTGAAGCTGAACGTGACCAGGCGCAGACCCTGCTGCGTTCCTTCGTCGAGGCCGCGCCCGGCGTGGTCTACGCCAAGGACCGCCAGGGCCGCATCCTGATGGGCAACCGCGGCACCACCGAACTGATCGGCATGCCACCGGAGCACTATGTCGGGCGCACCGATGCCGAGCTGCTGGGCGATCCCGGGCAGGCGGCAGCGGTGATGGCCACCGATGAGCGCGTGATGGCCAGCGGCCGCAGTGAGCAGGTCGAAGAAGAAATCAGTTTCCCCGATGGCCGCCGTGCGTTCTGGCTGTCGACCAAGGCGCCGTTGCGCGATGGTGAAGGCGCCGTGGTCGGCCTGGTCGGTACGTCGCTGGACATCACCGACCGCAAGGCCGCCGAAGCCCAGCACCAGGAAATCGAGGAACGCTACCGGCTCGCGGCCCGGGCCACCAATGATGCGATCTGGGACTGGCGGATGGCCGATGGGCACGTCATCTGGAACGAGGCGTTGAGTACGCTGTTCGGGCATGCGGTCACCGCCACCAGCGCGCAATGGTGGCTGGACCGTATCCATCCCGACGACCGTGGCCGGGTGGATGCAGCCATCCACGCGGTGATCGACAGCAGCAGCTCGGCCTGGTCGGGCGAGTACCGCTTCCGCCGTGCCGATGGCAGTTATGCGGCCGTGCTGGATCGCGGTACGGTGCTGCGCGGTCCGTCCGGCGAGCCGCATCGGATGATCGGCGCGATGCTCGACCTGACCACGCGCAAGGCCGCCGAGGCGGCCCTGGCCGAGAGCGAAGAGCGCCTGCGCTCGGCGACCGAAGCCGGGGACATGGGATTCTGGGACGTGGACCTGGTCAACAACGTGCTGATCTGGCCGCCACGCACCAAGGCCATGTTCGGCATCTCCGCGCAGGTCGAGGTGTCCCTGCAGGACTTCTACGACGGCCTGCATCCTGATGACCGGCAGGCGACCACCGCCGCCTTTGCCGCCGCCGCCGACCCGGCCGTGCGCGCGCTCTACGACGTGGAATACCGCACGGTGGGCCGGGAGGACGGCGTGCTGCGCTGGGTGGCCGCCAAAGGCCGCGGGCTGTTCGAAGGGGACCGCTGCCTGCGCGTACTGGGGGTGGCCATCGATGTCACCGAGCGCAGGCTGGCCGAGGCCCGCCTGAAAGAGCTGAACGAGCATCTGGAAGCCCGCGTGCTGGAGGAGGTACAGGAGCGCACGCGCGCCGAAGACGCGCTGCGGCAGAGCCAGAAAATGGAGGCCGTGGGCCAGCTGACCGGCGGCATCGCACATGACTTCAACAACATGCTGGCCACGGTCATCGGGCCGCTTGACCTGCTGGCGGCACGCCTGGGCGACCAGGATCCGCGTGCCAAGCGCTACATCGACATGGCGATCGATGGCGCGCGCCGGGCCGCGCAGCTGACCCAGCGTTTGCTGTCGTTCTCCCGCCAACAGCCGCTGCAGCCGGTTCCGGTGGATGCCAACCGGCTGGTGGCGGGCATGTCGGACCTGCTGGTGCATTCGCTGGGCAGCAGCGTGCGCCTGCAGACGGTGCTGGCCGCCGACCTGTGGTCGACCTTCGCCGACGCCAACCAGCTGGAAAACGTGATCCTCAATCTTGCGGTCAATGCGCGCGATGCCATGCCCGGAGGCGGCCGGCTCACGGTGGAAACGGCCAACTGTGCGCAGCAATGCGCCGAAGCCGGCGGCGTCCCCGTCGGCGAATACGTGCTGATCTCTGTCGCCGACAACGGCAGCGGCATGCCGCCGGAGGTGATGGCCAAGGCCTTCGAGCCGTTCTTCACGACCAAGAAGGTCGGCCAGGGGACCGGACTGGGGCTGTCCCAGGTGTACGGCTTCGTCAAGCAGTCCTGCGGCCACGTGCGCATCGATTCGCGCGTCGGCCAGGGCACCACCGTGATGCTCTACCTGCCGCGCCTGATGGCGGTGCTCGATGCGCCGCCCTCCACTACGGAGGATGTCCCGGTGGCGTCGTCCGGGGGGCAGGAGCTGGTGCTGGTGGTGGAAGATGAGCCGGGCGTGCGCCAGTTCTCCATCGACGCGCTGACCGAACTGGGCTACCCGGTGCTGGCCGCGGACGGCGCCGCCGCCGCGCTCAAGCTGCTCGATGCGCACCCGGCGATCGCACTGCTGTTCACCGATGTGGTCATGCCGGAAGTCAACGGCCGCGAACTGGCCGATGAGGCACTCAGGCGCCGGCCGGACCTGAAAGTGCTCTTCGCTACCGGCTACAGCCGTAACGCGCTGGTGCAGGACGGCGTGCTGGATCCCAGCGTGCAGCTGATCGGCAAACCGTTCAGCGTTGACGAGCTGGCCACGCGCGTACGCGCGGCGCTGGGTTGAGCGCCGTCCGCGCCGGGGATCGCCCGGCGCGGACGTAGCCGGCTTACGGGGTAACCGGAGCCGGCGGTGACGCCGCCGGTGCAGCCGGGGCGGCGACCGTATCCGGCGTCACCCGCCAGATCGTGTTGGCCAGGTCATCGGCAACGATCAACGCACCGCGCGGATCCACGGTCACGCCCACCGGGCGGCCACGGGTCAGCCCGTCTTCGCCGTGGAAGCCGGAGACGAAGTCGATCGGTTCACCGGCCGGGCGGCCGTCACGGAACGGCACGAAGACCACCTTGTAGCCCACGGGCGGATTGCGGTTCCAGCTGCCGTGCTCGCCGACGAACACGCCATCGGCGAACTTGGCGCCCATGGTCGGGCCGGAGAACGAGACACCCAGCGCGGCCACGTGCGAGCCCAGCGCGTAATCCGGCGCGATGGCACTGGCCACTTTCGCCGGATCCTGCGGCATCACCCGCTCATCCACATTCTTGCCCCAATAGCTGTACGGCCAGCCGTAGAACGCGCCCTCTTTCACCGAGGTCAGGTAGTCGGGCACCAGGTTCGGCCCGATCTCATCGCGTTCGTTGACGACCGCCCACAGCGCGCCGGTACCCGGCTGGATCGCCAGCGCGGTGGGATTGCGCAGGCCGGTGGCGAAGGTCTTGTGGGCGCCGGTCGCAGCGTCGATCTGCCACACCACCGCGCGGTCCACTTCGGCAGCCATGCCGCGTTCGGTGATGTTGCTGTTGGAGCCGATGCCCACGTACAGATGGCGGCCATCGGCGCTCGCGGTGAGTGACTTGGTCCAGTGGTGGTTGATCGCCGAAGGCAGCTCGGTGACCGTCACCGGCGCCGCACTGGCGCGGGTCTGCCCTTCGACATAGTCGAACCGTACCAGCGCATCCTGGTTGGCGACATACAGTACGTTGCCGATCATCGCCAGGCCATACGGGGCATTGAGCTTGTCGGCGAAGACGGTCTTCATTTCATACACACCGTCCCCATCGGCATCGCGCAGCAGCGTCAGGCGGTTGCCACTCTTCACCGCCGTGTTGCCCTTGGCCTTGATCTTGCCGGCGATGACATCCTTCGGCTTCAGCTTCGGTGCGTTGCCGCCCCGCCCTTCCGCCACCAGGATGTCACCGTTGGGCAGCACCAGGGTCTGGCGCGGAATGCCCAGGTCGGTAGCGATGGCCGAAATACGGTAACCGGCCGGCACGGTCGGGACGCTGTCGCCCCACGCGGTCGGCTTGGCGATGGTCATGTCCGGCATCAGGTCGCGCTTGGGCGCGGGCATCTCCGGGGTGGCACCGTACTGGTCCACCTGCGGGGCCTTGTTGCTGCAGGCGGCGAGCGCGGCAGCCAGCACCGAAACCGAGAGAATCGTGATCACCTGGCGGCTCATCGGACACCTCCCACGCGCAGGGTGGACAGGCCGATCCAGGTCGCCACCAGCGCCAACAGCGTACCTACCAGCGACATCACCAGGCCGGCCGGCATTACTGCCCAAGCATCACGCGCATGGTGCAGCGAATTGAAGAAGCCCAGCACCCAGGTCACCGCCAGCACCACCACGTAAGCCAGTCCGTGACGATGCCGGGCCAGGCCGACGACGCCGCACAGCAGGGCGAGCGTGGTCATCACCATGGCGCCGATCAGCAGCCAAGCAGCAAAATTGCTCCACTGGATCTCATGACTGCTCCAGTAGGCATAATCCGCCAGCAGCGTTCCGAGGAAAAGCGGAAGCACGCCACCGAGCACGGCGGCATGCACGGGATGTATCGCCCGCACGGGATGAAGGAAGGGGCTGGACGCCATGGCTGTGTGCTCCTGGAAGACGATGAAAGACGGCCGACAGGTTGCCATCGCCGCCTGCTAGAGCGTGTGACGCCGCACGGCTGCCTACGCTTCTCCCACTGCCTTGTAACTCATGAAGCGCTTCGCAGACTCTCAGCGAGGTAACCCTTCAGTTCGTCCAGTTCATAAGGCTTGCCCAGGAACGGCACGTCACGGTGCGCCACCGGCACTACCCCGCGGTAAACCGCGGACAGGAAGAAGAACGGAATTCCGCGCGCCTTCAAGCGATCGGCGACGGAGAACACCAGCCCGTCACGAAGCTCGACATCGAGTACGGCCGCATCAAACGCTTCTTCGTCGAGCGAATGCAGCGCATCTGACAAGGAATAGGCCTGCTCGACCTGGTATCCCTCCCCCACCAGGATGGTCTGCAGCAGCGTGGACAGCTCAAGCTCGTCTTCGACCACCAGGATCCTGGGTGCTGCGCCGTTCTCGGTGCGGGTGCGGGTGTCGGGGCGGTTCATGGCATCGGCAACACATCTCATGCGCACAGTGTCCATCAGCCCTCTGTGCGGCGGTGTGATGGACGCGCAAGGAATTCTTCACGGTGGCGCGCTCAAGCGACTTCGGCAACCGGCCCTGGCGCTGCCATCGCGGTGCCCGTGTGGGAGGCGGAGAATCGCGCCAGCTCACGGTTGGATACTGCCTGGCTGGCCGAGCATCCCGGGCAGGTCAACACGCGCGCACCGGTGACCGTCGCCATGCCATGGCCATCGCGTGCCGAGAAAGCGCGGTCGCAGCGCTGGCAGCAGGCATCGATGCGGTACAGGTGGACGATCCGCAGCGAGGTCGGCTCCTGCAGGCAGGAGACATCACGGATATCGAACGACCCGGTATTGGGTCGCACGAAGCTGCCCCAGCTCTTGCGCCAATAGGAAGTGGGGACCATGCGGAGTGTCTGCCAGGACGAAAGGATGGAAAGAGCATAGGCAGCCCGGCGTGCAGTGCGGGTGCAGGCCCGGGTTGAGGGAGCGTGAAGCGCGCGATCACGGTGCTCGCACGGAACGCGCGCCACCATGCGGACATCAACGAGTCAACCAGGGGCAATGCAGTGCGAGCGTTCAACATCGCGACGATGATCATGGTGCTGTTCGGTGCCATCTGCCTGGGCCTGCAGGGCCAGTTCCAGATCGACCTGATCGGGCTCGCCTGCGGCATTGACAGTCCGTGGCCGCGTGCGGTCTACGCATTGATCGGGCTTTCCGGACTGTGGCAGGCGATCTGGCTGGCCACGCACAAGCCCACCGCGCAACTGGTGTGATCGCCCCCTGCGGCAAGGGGGCGTTGCACGCCCCCCGGCCCGTCCTGCCGTCAACTACGGCATTCGAACACGGTGACGCTGCGCGGCGGGGCAAGGAATTCGGTTGAGCCCTTGGGCACCGACTGGCGATCCAGCGCTTCATCGGTGGACACCATCAGCTTCCAGTGCAGCGGCGTCTGCTCGTCATCGGGCAGCTTGAAGGACACCCCTTCGTGCCATGCATTGATGAGGATCAACAGGGTGGCATCGTTGGCATGCTCGCGCACCCCGGAATGCTGCGCCTTGCCTTCCAGCACCAGGCCCACCGATCGCGCGCCGGCATCGCTCCAGTCAGCCTCCTGCATCTCCGCCCCGCTCGGATTGAGCCAGGTCAGGTCCTTGACCCCGGCTTCTTCGCTGTAGCGCCCGTTGAGGTAGCGGCCACGGGTCAGGATCGGGTAGCGGCGGCGCAGTGCCGTCAGTTCGCGCACGAACTCCGCCAGCCGTCCTTCGCTTGGGTCCCGCTGCCAGTCGATCCAGGCGGTTTCGTTGTCCTGGCAATACGTATTGTTGTTGCCGCCTTGGGTCTGCGCACGTTCATCGCCGGCCAGCAGCATCGGCGTGCCCTGCGCCAGCAGCAGCGTGGCCAGCAGGTTCTTCATCTGCCGCTCGCGCAGTGCGTTGATCGCCGCGTCATCGGTCTCGCCTTCAGCGCCGTGATTGCATGAACCATCATGGTTGGACCCGTCCTGGTTGTCTTCGCCGTTGGCACTGTTGTGCTTTTCGTTGTAGCTGACCAGGTCATGCAGGGTGAACCCATCGTGGGCGGTGATGAAGTTGACCGATGACCACGGGCGACGACCACGGCGATCGAACAGGTCCGCCGATCCGGTGAAGCGCGTGGCGAACTCGGCCAGCATGCCCTCGTCACCCTTCCAGAAGCTTCGCGCGTTGTCGCGGAATTTGTCATTCCATTCCGCCCATCCCGGCGGGAAACGCCCGACCTGGTAGCCGCCCGGCCCGCAATCCCACGGTTCGGCGATCAGCTTGACCTGCGACAGCACCGGATCCTGTCCGCAGGCGTCCAGGAACCCGCCGCGCTGGTCGAACCCACTCGGTTCCCGGCCCAGGATGGTCGCCAGGTCGAAGCGGAAGCCATCAACGTGCATGTCCTGTGCCCAGTAGCGCAGCGAATCGGTGACGAACCGCATCGCCTGCATGTTGCTCAGGTTGAACGTGTTGCCGGTGCCGGTGTCGTTGATGTAATAGCGCTTGTCGTCGGCAAGCCGGTAGTAGGTTGCGTTGTCGATGCCCTTGAAGGACAGCGTCGGGCCCAGCTGGTTGCCTTCGGCGGTGTGGTTGTACACCACGTCCAGCACCACTTCCAGGCCCTTGCGGTGCATCGCCTTGACCATGTCACGGAACTCGTCGCGGTGTCCGCTGGCCAGGTAGCGGCTCTTCAGCGCGAAGAAGGCCAGCGTGTTGTAGCCCCAGTAATTGCGCAGGCCTTTCTCCAGCAGGTGGCTGTCATCCAGGTAGGCCTGTACCGGCAGCAGTTCCACCGCGGTGACCCCCAGCCCCTTGATGTAATCCAGCACCGCGTCGTGTGCCAGGCCGGCACAGGTGCCCCGCGCTGCTTCGGCGACGTCGGGATGGCGCATCGTGTAGCCGCGCACATGCGTTTCGTAGACCAGGGTCTGGTTCCAGGCGGTCAACAGGCGCTGGTCATCTTCCCAGTCATAGTCGTCGTGCACCACCACGGCCTTGGGCATGAACGGTGCACTGTCGCGCTCGTCGAAACTGAGATCCGCATCGGGGTGGCCGATGGTGTAGCCATACAGCTCATCGCTCCAGGTGAGGTCGCCTTCGATCTCCCGCGCATACGGATCAAGCAGCAGCTTGTGGTGGTTGAATCGATGGCCTTCGGCAGGCGCGTACGGGCCATGCACGCGATAGCCGTAACGCTGGCCCGGCTTTACGTCTGGCAGGTAGCCGTGCCAGACCTCGTTGGTGTACTCGGGGAGCTCGATCCGTTCTTCGTTGCCGGCGTCGTCGAACAGGCACAGATCGACCCGGGTGGCGTGCGCGCTGAACAGCGCGAAGTTGGTGCCCTTGCCGTCAAACGTGGCGCCCTGGGGGAACGGTCGGCCTTCACGGACGCGCGAGGGGGTGGCATAACGGGCGTGTACGGTATCGCGCATGGTCTGCTCGCTGGGCAGGCGGCGGAAGTGCGGCCTGGGACGCGCAAGAGTCTGCTGCGGCCCGTGCAGGCGATGTCATGGGCGGGCCGGCAGCGCATCGACGCCCTGCGCGCACGCTGCGTCGGCGATCACGATCGCGCGCATTCCTTGCAACGATGCAGTAGCGTGGGCCCCTGCCCCGACATGCTCCAAGGACTGCCATGAACTATGTCATCACTGGTCAATCGTTCCTCGCCTTCGCCGCCTTCATGGGGATCGGCCTGCTGATCCTGCTGCTGGCCATCACGTTGGTCGCGCTGATCACCCCGCACAAGGAAATCACCTTGATCCGGCAGGGCAACAAGGCGGCTGGCATCGGCATGGCCGGTGCCCTCGTCGGCCTGGCGCTGCCGATCAATTCGGTGATCAGCCACTCGGTGTCGCTGGTGGATGCCGCGATCTGGGCGGCCATCGCTGCGGTGATGCAGATGCTGGCCTTCGGTATCTCGCGCGCCATCATCACCCGTCGCGGACCGGACCAGATCGACGCTGGCAACGAAAGCGCCGGCTGGTTTTCGGCAGGCGTGGCAATTGCCGTAGGCTTGGTGAACTCTGCCGCGATGGTGCCCTGAACCGGTTGCTGTTCAAGGCAGGGCTTCAAGATCGGCCATGCCGCAGTGGTCCCCGCGCACCGGATTACAAGTCACCGCTGCCCCCTGCGGCAGCGGAACCTGGTAACCCGTGCCGAAGCGCGGATCGGGCCAGAGATAATCCGTCGATACATACTGCGCCCCGCTGGTCAGTGCCGCCTCGCGCCGCCGGGTATCCCCGGTACGCGCCTCACGGGTTTCCGCATCGGCACGGGTGCGCACGATGAAACCCTGTTTCACCGCGCGGCGGATCTGGCCCGCCTGGCCGATCGGGTCGTTGAGCGTCATGTAGGCAGCGGCCGGTGAATCGGCATCGGT
The DNA here is from genome assembly GCF_002836635.1 of Stenotrophomonas sp. Bg11-02. Taxonomy (NCBI): domain Bacteria; kingdom Pseudomonadati; phylum Pseudomonadota; class Gammaproteobacteria; order Lysobacterales; family Lysobacteraceae; genus Stenotrophomonas; species Stenotrophomonas sp. Bg11-02. Next base: position 17,275 of record NZ_PJAY01000069.1, on the reverse strand, counting down.
GTTGACGAACAACACCCTGCCCTGCAATGAACGGCGATCGCCCCGATACAGCGCCACCTTTTCCGGACCTTCGTCCAGCGCGAACAGGAAGCGTCCACGGGCCTGCTCCAGCGCCGGCCAGTTTCCCGCCAGCACCGCCTCGCGCAGCGTCGGGTAGCCGGCCTGCACGTCATCGGGCACGATCAGTTTCTCCGGCCCGAGCACCGTGCGGATCTCCGCATCCAGCGCGTCGAACGCGGCCACATCGAAGCGCAGCGCATCGATACCACCCAGCCGGGCGTTCTGGTCATCCTTGGCGTTGACCAGCAGGAGGATCGGCGCGTGCCGGGGATGCGCATCGGACCACGCGCGCAGCTGCCGCAGGCACTGCAGCAGTCTGGTGCAGCTGCTGGCATTGTCCAGGCCGGGCATGTGCAGCACCTTGAAGCCCGGCCGCTGCAGGTCCGGGTCGGCCGATCCGGCCGCGTAATGGCCGCCCTGCGGATCGAAATTGACGTCCAGCTCGATCTGGCGCGCCCCGTGCTGCAGCTGCTCGACCAAAGGACGGTGGGCGTAGTCCAGCGCCTGGGCCATGCCCGGCTGCTGGATTGCCAGTGCCTGCAGACGGGCTTGTGGCATCGGTAGCTTGTAACTGTTGTGGGTGCCGACGGCAAGCACATCGTTGATGCGCAGCACCGGAGGCGCGGCGGAGGCGCCGGCGGCCAGCGCCAGCAACAACAGCAAGGTGGAACGGCGCCTGCGGGAGAATGCCACGTGCAACGACCTGTCAGCTTCGAGGCCCCGCAGTCTGCCGGCGGCCGCATACACACAGATGACAGTTGGCACCTGTTAGTATTCCTGCTAACGGAGCTGAAAGCGCTGCGGATCGTCGACTGAAGCCTTCAGATTGCCCTTGCTGTCCGTCTCACAGCCTGAGACGCGCCCTCCCTAGCGTGGCCCCATGGAAACCCTGCGCAAACTCGAAATCCTCGCCGACGCGGCAAAGTATGATGCCTCGTGCGCCTCCAGCGGGGCCGGCAAGCGCGACTCGAAAAAGTCCGGTGGCATCGGCAGCACCGAAGGGTCCGGCATCTGCCACAGCTATACCCCGGACGGACGCTGCGTCTCCCTGCTGAAGATCCTGCTCACCAACTTCTGCATCTACGACTGCGCCTACTGCGTGAACCGCGTATCGAGCAACGTGCCGCGCGCCCGCTTCCGCGTGGCCGAGGTCGTCGCGCTGACGTTGGACTTCTACAAGCGCAATTACATCGAGGGGTTGTTCCTGTCCAGCGGGATCATCCGCAGCGCCGACTACACGATGGAACACATGGTGGAAGTGGCACGCCAACTGCGCGAAGAACACCGCTACGCCGGCTACATCCACCTCAAGACCATCCCCGAGGCCTCGCCGGAACTGCTGGCGGCAGCGGGAAAGTACGCCGACCGCCTGTCGATCAACGTCGAGCTGCCGACCGAAGCCGGCCTTGCCGCGTTCGCGCCGGAGAAGACCATGCCCACCATCCGCGGCGCGATGGGTGAGCTGCGCTGGCGCATCGAGGAGTCCAAGGAGGAGCGCGCTCGTCCTTCCGTGGTGGCCACCCCGCACCGCAGCGCACAGAAGCGCGCGCCGAAGTTCGCGCCTGCCGGTCAGAGCACCCAGATGATCGTCGGTGCCGACGGTGCCAGCGACCGCGACATCCTGACCACCTCCGACCAGCTGTACGGCAATTACCACATGCGTCGGGTCTACTATTCCGCCTTCAGTCCGATTCCCGATGCCAGCAAGGCACTGCCGCTGCAGCCCCCGCCGCTGCAGCGCGAGCACCGTCTGTACCAGGCCGACTGGCTGCTGCGCTTCTATGGTTACGGTATCGAAGAGATCACCGACACTACCCAGGACGGCATGCTGGACCTGGACATCGACCCGAAGATGGCCTGGGCGCTGCGCCATCCCGAGCAGTTCCCGGTGGACCTCAACCTGGCACCGAAGGAACTGCTCCTGCGGGTGCCGGGACTGGGCGTACGCAACGTCAAGCGCGTGCTGATGGCGCGCCGCCACGGCCGCCTGCGGGTGGCCGACGTGGCGCGGCTGCGCGCGCCGATGCGCAAGCTGCTGCCGTTCGTGCAGCTGCTGGACCACCATCCGCACCGTCGGCTGGATGATCCGGCCAGCCTGCGCGCCAGCCTGGCGCCCCCGCCGCGGCAGGGTTCGTTGTTCGGCGAAAGCCTTGCCAGCTGAGATGCAGCGCTGGTCGGCACGGATCGATCCGCCGTGGTCACTGGATGGCTGGCGGGCGGCCGCGCGCCTGGGGCTTGCTGCAGCGGTGGCACCTGAACAGATCGACTGGCTGGAGGGCACCGAGGCCTCGCTGCTGGATACGCCGGCGCTGGCGGGCGCGGCAACGTCGGGCGCCGGCGGCGGCGCACCCGGCCCACGCGTGTCCAAGGCCTTCCTGGAACTGGCGGCCAGCGTGTTGTGCCATCGCGATCCGCAGCGCCTGCCGCTGCTGTACCGCTTGCTGTGGCGGATAGCCCACGGCCAGCGCGAGGTGCTGTCCAACCCCGCCGATGCCGATGTGCTGCGCGCCAATGCGCTGGCGCAGGCGGTACGCCGCGATTCGCACAAGATGAAGGCCTTCGTGCGTTTCCGCCAGGTGCCCGGCGAGGACGATGCGTTCATCGCCTGGTTCGAACCGGACCACCATATCGTGGACCGGGTCGCGCCATTTTTCGCGCGCCGCTTCGCCGGCATGCGCTGGGCCATCCTGACACCCTCGCGCAGTGCGTACTGGGATGGCAGCCAACTGAGCGACGGCCCCGGTGCGCAGCGCAGCGACGCCCCTGCCGATGATTCACGCGAGGAGCTGTGGCGCACCTACTACGCCAGCATCTTCAACCCGGCGCGGTTGAATGAGCGGATGATGCGCCAGGAGATGCCGGTGAAATACTGGAAGCACCTGCCCGAAGCCACGTTGCTGCCGCGGTTGGTGCGCGATGCCGGTACGCGCGTGGAGGAAATGCATGCGCGCCAAGCATCGGCGCCGCAGCGCCGGATTCCCGGGGCACCGTTGCTGCCGTCGGCAGCCGCCGCACGCGCCGCCGAGGCCCTTCCCGATTCACTCACCGCGCAGCGACACCGCGCCGCCGCCTGCCGGCGCTGCGCACTGTGGGAACCGGCCACCCAGACCGTGTTTGGCGAAGGACCGGCCGATGCGCGGGTGATGCTGATCGGTGAGCAGCCCGGAGACCGAGAGGACCTCAGCGGCCGACCGTTCGTGGGGCCGGCCGGCCAGTTGCTGGATCGCGTGCTCGCCGAGGCCGGCATTGATCGGACCACGCTCTACCTGACCAACGCGGTGAAGCACTTCCGCTTCCAGCGCCGTGGCAAAGTCCGCGTGCACCAGCGCCCCGACCGCGAGCACGTGCAGGCCTGCCGTTCCTGGCTGGCAGGTGAGATCGAACAGGTGCGTCCGGATACGGTGGTGTGCCTGGGCGCGACGGCCGCCTCGGCGCTGCTCGGCGCCGCGTTCCGTTTCAGCGAAGGGCGTGGCCAGTGGCACACCCTGCATGACGGCACCCCGGCGCTGGTCACCGTGCATCCGTCCTGGGTGCTGCGCCAGGGCGAGGGGGCAGCGCGCGAGGCCGCCCATGCGCTGCTGCTGGCCGATATCAGGAAGCTCGGCGGACCGCCGGCAGTTTGATCCTGGCCCAGGTGGGCGCATGGTCACTGGCCTTCTCCTGCAGGCGCACCCAACGGTCCACGCCGGCTTCGACCAGTCCCGGCGCCAGCACCGGATTCAGCAGCAGGTGGTCGATGCGCAGGCCGCGGTCGCGTTGCGCGTGCTGGCGGAAATAGTCCCAGAAGGTATATACCCGCTGCTCACCGGAACAGGACCGCAGTGCATCGGTCCAGCCCTGCGCCAGGAGCTTCTGGTAGGCCTCGCGCACCGCCGGCTGGATCAGCGCATCCTTCTTCCACGCGGCGGCGTCGTACACATCCTCATCGGTGGGAATGACGTTGAAATCACCGAGCATGGCCACCGGATGCTCCAGCTTCACCAGGGTGCGGGCATGCCGCGTGAGCCGCTGCATCCACGCCAGCTTGTAATCATATTTCGGCCCCGGCTGCGGATTACCGTTGGGCAGGTAAAGCGCGGCCACCACGATGCCGTGCACCGCCGCCTCGATATAGCGCGCCTGGGTATCCGCTGGTGCGCCGGGAAGGCCGCGGCGACTCTCCACCGGGACGCTGCCGCGGGCCAGCAGGGCAACGCCGTTCCACGACGCCTGGCCCTGCCATATCGCCCCGTAGCCCGCGCCTTCGATGGCGGCGATCGGGAACCCGCTGTCGGTCGCCTTCAGTTCCTGCAGGGCGACGATATCCGGCTGTTCCTGCTCCAGCCACGCCAGCAGGTGCGGCAGACGGCTGTTGATGCCGTTGACGTTGAAGGTCGCGATCGTCAGCGTGCGCGAACGGGGCATGCGGCACCTCGGTTGCTGCGGATGGACCGGCACAGGATGGCGCGGGCAGGCTGAAAGCCGCGCGAGGACACCGCCGCCGTAGAATGAAGCATGCTTTCCCTGTCCGGCCTGTTCCTCGCCGCCCTCATCGCCGCCACCCTCCTGCCCGCCCAGTCCGAGGCGGTGCTGGTGGCCCTGCTGCTGGACGGCGGCGATCCGGTCCTGCTGGTCGCGGTGGCGACCGCCGGCAACGTGCTGGGATCGCTGGTCAACTGGTGGCTCGGCCTGCAGGTGCAGCGGTTCCAGGGGCGTCGCTGGTTCCCGGTATCGCCAGCACGGCTGCAACGCGCGCAGGCCTGGTATCGACGTTACGGGCGCTGGTCGCTGCTGCTGTCGTGGGCTCCGGTGATCGGCGACCCGATCACCCTGGCGGCCGGCGTGATGCGCGAGCCGCTGCGGGTGTTCCTGCCGCTGGTATTCATCGCCAAGGCCATGCGCTACATCGTGCTCGCTTTGGTGACCCTGGGGCTGATGTAGACCGGTAGCGCCGATGCATGGTCGGCGAGCGCAGCGGGCCCTTGGTGCATCACCGGAACGGATGAAATTCCGTTGACACGAGGCCATCGGGCGGTCTGATATTCTGCAGCGCCTCCCCCATCGTGCATCCTGCCCGTCGTCGTCGATGCCAGTACCTGACCCGGCCCTGCCGCCTACCCGTGCCGAGCGCCTGAAACGCGCCACCCATGAAACGCACGAGCGGCTGGACCAGCGCATCATGGCCCAACGCATCTTCGAAAGCCGCGAACGCTTCGCCGCCTTCCTGCGCGTGCAGCACCGCCTGCACCAGCACGTGGACAGTCTCTACGCCGCACCGGCATTGCAACCGCTACTGCCCGACCTGCCTGCCCGGCGCCGGCTGGAAGGGATCAGCCGCGACCTGTCCGACCTGCAGTCACCGCTGCCTGCGCCGGTCCCCGTACTGCCCGCCACCCTGCCCCTGCCCACCGTGCTGGGCTGGTTGTACGTGGCCGAGGGATCCGCGTTGGGCGGTGCGGTGATCTACAGGCTGGCTGCCCCGCTGGGCGTGGACCGGGCCTTCGGCGCACGCCATCTTGCTCCTCCTGCCGGGGGCGTTGCGGCCCATTGGCGCCGCTTCACCACTGCCTTGAATGCCATCGCGCTGCCCGCGGCGGACGAACGGCACGTCGAGGACGGCGCACGCGCTGCCTTCGCTGCCGTGGGCAGGTTCGTAACCGAGGAGTTCCCATGAACGACGCCCCTGATGTCGACCTGGATCTATCCAGCTGCGCGCGTGAACCGATCCATACGCCCGGGGCCATCCAGCCATACGGGGTGTTGCTGGTGGTGGACCCGCTGTCGATGCGGGTACAGGAACGCGCCGTAAGCCAGGCGCAGGTGCTGGAGGACTTCGGTGATCCGCTGGACCAGCATCTGGACCGGGTGCTCGGCGGCGCGCTGGTGCCCTATCGACGACACCTGGACCTGCTGGCACCGGAATCCACGGTGTTCCTCGGCTCGGTCCAGCTGGGGCGGTCCGGTCGCCACCATGCGCTGGCGCACCGCAGCGAAACCCATTTCATCATCGAACTGGAAGAGCCGGTCGACGGCGAACCCGGCTCCCTGGAAGACCTGTACCCCCACATACGCCGCTTCATGGGCGAGGTCGAGGTGGCTCCGGACATCGCTTCGCTGTGCGAGATCGGTGCGCGCCACGTGCGCGACCTGGCCGGTTTCGACCGCACGCTGATCTACCAGTTCGACAAGGACTGGAACGGCGCGGTGGTGGCCGAGGATCGCAATGACCGGCTGCCGTCCTACATGGACCTGCGCTTCCCCGAATCGGATATCCCGGCGCAGGCACGTGAACTGTATCGCCGCAACCGCGTGCGGCTGATCGCCGACAACGACTACCGGCCGGTGCCGCTGCTGCGCAGTGCAGGCCTGGCCGGCGCCGCCCCCACCGACCTCAGCCTGGCGGTCCTGCGCAGCGTTTCGCCCGTGCACCTGCAGTACATGCGCAACATGGGAACCGGCGCCTCGCTGTCGGTGTCGCTGCTGGCAGAAGGCCGTCTGTGGGGACTGGTGTCCTGCCACAACCAGTTGCCGCGCCGCGTGCCCTACCACGTGCGCACCGCGTGTGAGTTCATCGGACAGATCCTGTCGCTGCAGATCGCCTTGAAGGAGCGCGCATTGGCGGTGGAGGAGCGCATCGCGCGGCGCGCCATCCAGGTCCGCCTGCTCGGGCGGATGGCCGGCGACGAAGATTTCATGGCAGCGCTGGGTCGCGACCAGAAAAGCCTGCTGGACCTCACCGGCGCCACCGGCGCGGCAATCGTCCACCGCGGCCAGTGCGTGCTGCTGGGGCAGACCCCGGGCCAGACCGACGTCAACGCGCTGGTGGACTGGCTGACCCGCCATCACCCCGCCGAGGACGTGTTCCACACCGATGCCCTGCCCGCGATCTGGCCGGAAGCGGCGGCCTTCGCCGACCTCGCCAGCGGCGTCATGGCCATTTCGATCTCGCAGCTGCACGACAGTTTCGTGCTGTGGTTCCGCGCCGAAGTCATGCGCACGGTGCGCTGGGGCGGCGAGCCCCGCAAGGCCGCCGTCGACGGCAGGCTCTCGCCGCGGCTGTCCTTCGAGGCATGGAAGGAAACGGTGCGCGAGCAGTCCACGCCCTGGCAGGACGTGGACCGCGACGCAGCGATCGAGCTGCGCACGGCCATCGTGGACATCGTGCTGCGCAAGGCCGAGGAAATGGCCGAGCTCAATGAACAGCTGCTGCGCAGCAACAAGGAGCTGGAGGCGTTTTCCTATTCGGTCAGCCACGACCTGCGCGCGCCTTTCCGCCACATCGTCGGCTATTCCGAGCTGCTGGGCAGTTCGGCGGCGGACAAGCTGACCGACACCGAAAAACGCTTCCTGGCCACGATCGTGGAATCGGCCAAATCTGCCGGCACGCTCGTCGATGACCTGCTCAGTTTCTCGCAGATGGGCCGCTCCAGCATGGGCCTGGTGAGCGTGGATGTCGCCACGCTGGTGGAAGACGTGCGGCGCAACCTGGTGATGGAAACCGGCGGGCGCAGCATCACCTGGTCCATCGCACCATTGCCGCGGGTCGAGGCCGATTCCAGCATGCTGCGGCTGGTATGGCAGAACCTGCTGGGCAATGCGATCAAGTTCACCCGTGACAGCGCCGAGCCGACCATCGAAATCGGCCACGAAGACAACGGCAGCGAGCACCTCTTCCATGTCCGCGACAACGGCTGCGGGTTCGACATGCGCTATGTCGACAAGTTGTTCGGGGTCTTCCAGCGACTGCACCACGCCGACGAGTTCGAAGGCACCGGTATCGGGCTGGCCAACGTCCACCGCATCGTCAGCCGGCACGGCGGCCGCACCTGGGCCGAAGGCGAGCCGGGCGTCGGCGCTACGTTCCATTTCACCTTACCGTATTCCCAACGAGGTACTGCATGAGGGACCTGCGACCGATCCTGCTCGTGGAAGACAATCCGAAAGACGCCGAGCTGACCCTCGATGCGCTGGCGCGCTGCCAGTTGCTCAACCAGGTCACCCATGTGCGCGACGGGGTCGAGGCACTGCAGTACCTGCGCGGCGAAGGCGCCTGGAAGGACCTCAACCACGGGGGCCCCGTGGTCGTGCTGCTCGACCTGAAGCTGCCCAAGTTGAACGGCCTGGAAGTGCTGGCCGAGGTGCGCGGTGACCGCCACCTCAGCCGCACCCCGATCGTGATGCTGACGTCCTCGCGCGAAGAGCAGGACCTGGTGCGCAGCTACGAGCTGGGCGTCAATGCGTTCGTCGTCAAGCCGGTGGACTTCAAGGAATTCTTCGACGCCATCCAGGGTCTGGGCATGTTCTGGGGCATCACCAACAATCCGCCGCCGCATCCCATCCGCCCGCCAGGCCAAGGCCGCACGAATGACTGAAACACCCAGGGATGCGCCGATCCGCATCCTCATGCTCGAGGACAGCGCGCTCGACGCGGAACTGATCCAAGCGCAGCTGTCCCGCGCGCGCATGGCGTTCGTGATCCAGCGCGTGTGGACGCGGGAGGCGTTCCTCGCCGAGCTCGATGGTGATCGCCACGACGTGATCCTTGCCGACCACGTCCTGCCCGGCTTCGATGGCGACACCGCATTGACCCTGGCCAGCGAGCGGGTGCCGCAGCTGCCTTTCATCTTCGTCTCCGGCACCCTGACCGAAGAACTGGCCGTGCAGGCGCTGACCCGCGGCGCGCGCGACTACGTGGTCAAGCAGCGCCTGCAGCGCCTGCCCGATGCCATCCTGCGCGCCATCCGTGAAGCGGAAGCCAGGGAGAAGCTTCGCCGGGCCGAGGTGGAACTGAAACAGAGCCGCGACCGCCTGCAGTTGATCACCGATTCGATGCCCGCCCTGATCGCCCACCTGGGCCCGGACCATCGTTACCGGTTCGCCAACAATGCGTACCAGGCCTGGCATGGGCGGCCGCCAGCGGAGATGATCGGCCTGCAGATCAGTGACGTGGCCGGCCCGGGCATGTTCGACGCCGCCCTGCCCCACCTGCAGCAGGTGCTGCAGGGTCAACGGGTCAGCTTCGAGCTGGAGGTCCCGCGCGCCGACGGGAGTGCACGCCATGTGCTGCTCGACGGCGTCCCGGAGATCGCCGCCGATGGCCAGGTGGCCGGCTACTACACCCTGGCCCGCGACATCAGCGACCTCAAGCAGGCCGAGCTGTTGCTGCGTGATGCCAACGAATCGCTTGAACAGCAGGTCGAACAGCGCACCGCCGACCTGCGCCAGAGCGAAAGCCGGCTGCAGGCCGTGTTTGAATCCAGCTTCCAGCTGCAGGTGCTGATCAGCCCGGAGGGCCGCGTGCTGGATGCCAACCGGGCATCGCTGGCGGCGATCCTGGCAGAGAAAAGCGATGCCAGCGGCCGCCTGTTCTGGGACTCCGCCTGGTTTTCGGGCAGCCCGGATGCGGCCACCGCCGTACACGGCGCCGTGCAGGCCGCCGCCGCCGGCAACGAATCCAGGCAGGAACTGGAGCTGCAGCTGCCCACCGGCACCCGCTCGTTCGAGTTTTCCTTCCGCCCGCTGCTCGATCACCACCGGACGGTCACCGCGGTGGTCTCCGAAGCGGTGGAAACCACCGCACGGCGGCAGGCCGAAGAGGCGCTGCGGCAGAGCCAGAAGATCGAGGCGGTTGGCCAGCTGACCGGTGGCATCGCCCATGATTTCAACAACATCCTGACCGTGATCGCCGGCAACGTGGAGCATGCCAAGCTGCTGACCGATCGCCTCGGCGAGCAGGCAGGCCCCGTTTCGCGTCCGCTGGACAACGCACTGAAGGGGGTGCTGCGCGCGGCCAGCCTCACCCAGCGCCTGCTGGCCTTCGCACGCCGCCAGCCGCTGCTGAACCAGGCGGTCAACCTCAACGAGCAGGTGCAGGGCATGCAGGACATGCTGCAGCGTGCGCTCGGCGAACTGGTCAGGCTGGAGATCGCGACCGCGCCGGATGTGTGGTGCGTGGAGGTCGATCCGGGCCAGCTGGAAGCTTCCATCCTCAACCTGGCGGTGAACGCGCGCGATGCGATGCCCGACGGCGGTACGCTGGTGCTGGAGACGGGCACCAGCGTGCTGGATGAGGAGTTCGCCGAACAGAATCCGGGCGTCCCGCCCGGGCAGTACGCAGTGCTGCGGGTGCGCGATGATGGGCATGGCATGGACGCGGACACCATGGCCCGGGTGTTCGAACCGTTCTTCACCACCAAGGAAGTCGGTCGCGGAACCGGTCTCGGCCTGTCGATGGTGTATGGCTTCGTCAAGCAGTCCGGTGGCCACGTGCAGCTGGATTCCACGCCCGGCAGCGGCACGGTGATCACCATGCTGTTCCCGCGTTCCAGCCTGCCGCTGCCGGGCCCGCGGCTGGCCGAGGACAATGGCTATGCCGAGTACGAGGCACGGGATGAAATCATCCTGGTGGCCGAAGACAACGACGACGTGCGTGCCTATACCGTAGAAGCGCTGCGCCAGTTCGGCTACCGCGTCCTGGAAGCGCATGACGGGCCATCGGCGCTGCGCCTGCTGGATCGTCCCGATGTGGACGTGGACCTGCTGTTTTCGGACATCGTGATGCCCGGCATGACCGGCTGGGAGCTTGCCCGCCAGTCACGCCAGCGCAAGCCCACGCTGAGCATCCTGTTCACTTCGGGCTATCCGCGCGACCACCAGTCCAACAACCAGCTTGGCCGGAACATCGCGATCCTGCCCAAGCCGTTCACCCGCATCGACCTGGCACGGGCGGTGCGTGGCACCCTGGACGAAGAACGCGGCGGCTGACCGGCCCGCCCGGCGCGCGGCAGGTCCGATCTGCCCGTCGGCGGCCACGCACCGTTGATGCGGCCGCTGGCATGCTGGACCGTCCTCGATGACCGGCCTGCCCTTTGACTGATCCCGCCGCCGCACCTGCAGGGCCTTCGCCTGCGCGAAAACTCCGCCGCTGGCTGTTGCGCGTGGCCTGGATCGCCGTGTTGATCGTGGCCGCCGGTGCGCTCTGGAACAGTCGCTGGGCCGCGGTGCCACGCGCGATGTGGGAGATCTCGCGGATGCCCACGCCCACCGCCCTGCCGGTACCGGTCGAAGGCGTACGCGCGCGCCAGGTGGCCGACACCTTCGGTGCGCCACGCGGCGCCGATCGCACCCATGCCGGGGTGGACATCTTCGCCGCACGCGGCACCGCCGTGCGCAGCGCCACCCGCGGCATCGTGATGGACGTGCGCGAGGGCGGCCTGGGCGGGCGCCAGGTGTGGATCCAGGGGCCCGCGCGGGAACGCTATTACTACGCCCACCTGGATGGATGGCGGGACGGGCTGGCGCGCGGCGAGGTGGTCGATGCGGGCACACTGCTGGGTTACGTCGGGGACACCGGCAATGCGAAAGGCACGCCGCCGCACCTGCATTGGGGCATCTACGGCGCGCAGGGCGCCTACGATCCGCTGCCCCTGCTGAAGGCCTGGGCAGCACGCCCGCCATCTGAGTCGAGTCGCTGACCCCGCGCGCCTCTGCTCGTTTCTCCCTCCGGGTGTCGGTTCACCCCCTGACTACTTGGCTGCGGCCATGCTGGAGTCCTCGGCGCCCTGCCTGGATCGGAGCGCCGCGATCCCCTCAGCCATGCCTGCACCCGCCATAGAGGATCCGCCTTGCATGAATACCCCTCCCGAATTCGCGCTCAGCCGGCGCACCCTGCTCAAGCTCGGCGCGGGCTCGGCATCGGTGCTGGTCGCCCCTGCCGCCATGGCTGACGTGCCTGGAATCGGCACCCCCGCGCGCGCGCCGGTCACCGCCGAGGTGGCTTTCAAGGTCAATGGCCGAGCGCGCGCACTGAAGCTGGATACGCGTGTCACCCTGCTGGACGCGCTGCGCGAGCACCTGCACCTGACCGGCACCAAGAAAGGCTGTGACCACGGCCAGTGCGGCGCCTGCACGGTGATCGTCGACGGCCGTCGCATCAATGCCTGCCTGAGCCTGGCGGTGATGCACGAAGGTGCCGAGATCACCACCATCGAGGGCCTGGGATCACCCGATGACCTGCACCCGATGCAGGCCGCCTTCGTCAAGCATGATGGCTACCAGTGCGGCTATTGCACGCCCGGGCAGATCTGCTCGGCCGTTGCGGTACTGAAGGAAATCAAGGAAGGCATTCCCAGCCATGTCACCGCCGACCTGACCGCGCGCAGCGAGGCCAGCGCTGAAGAAATACGCGAGCGCATGAGTGGCAACCTGTGCCGCTGCGGTGCCTATTCCAACATCATCGAAGCCATCGAAGACGTCGGAGGCCAGCGCGCATGAGAGCCTTCACCTACGAACGCGCACGCACTCCGGCCGAAGCCGCCGCTGCGGCCGCCCGCACCCAGGGAGCCCGCTTCATCGCCGGCGGCACCAACCTGCTGGACCTGATGAAGCTGGAGATCGAGATCCCCAGCCATCTGATCGACGTCAACGGACTCAAGCTGGATACGATCGAGGCCACCGAGGACGGCGGCGTGCGCATTGGCGCGCTGGTGCGCAACACCGACCTGGCCGCCGACAGCCGGATCCGCCGCGACTATGCCCTGCTGACCCGTGCGCTGGTCGCAGGCGCGTCCGGACAGTTGCGTAACAAGGCAACCACCGCCGGCAACCTGCTGCAGCGCACCCGCTGCCCCTATTTCTACGATACCGCCCAGCCCTGCAACAAGCGCCTGCCCGGCAGCGGCTGCGCGGCCATTGGCGGCGTCAGCCGGCAGCTGGCGGTGATCGGCACCAGCCCATCGTGCATCGCCACCCATCCCAGCGACATGGCCGTGGCCATGATGCTGCTGGATGCAACGGTAGAGACCGTGCGCGCCGACGGCAGCACGCGCCGCATCGCACTGGATGATTTCTACCGCGCACCGGGAAAGACCCCGCACATCGAGACGGTGCTGGAGAAGGGGGAGCTGATCACCGCGGCCCTCCTGCCTGCCCCACTGGGCGGCACCCACATCTACCGCAAGGTGCGCGACCGCGCGTCCTACGCGTTCGCGCTGGTTTCGGTCGCCGCCGTGCTGCAGGCCGACTGCAGCGGCCGCGTGGCATTGGGTGGGGTGGCCTACAAGCCATGGCGCAGCGATGCCGCCGACGCGCTGTTACCGCAGGGCGCGCGTGCGGTGATCGGCAACCTGCTGCAGGGCGCCACGCCCAGTCCTGAAAACCAGTTCAAGGTACAGCTTGCCGAACGCACGCTGGCCTCGGTCCTGCTGCAGGCGAGGAGCTGATCCATGAAATTCGATACCCCCGCAGGCACCAATCCCATCGACCAGATGAAGGTGGTCGGCAAGCCGCTGGATCGCATCGACGGCCCGCAGAAGACCACCGGACATGCCCGTTATGCGTATGAGTGGCACGACGTCGCCGCATCGCCCGCCTATGGCTACGTGGTCGGCGCCGGCATCGCCAAGGGACGGGTCAGCGCGATGGACCTCGACGCCGCACGTGCCTCGCCCGGCGTGCTCGCCATCGTCACCGCCGACAACGCCGGCCCCCTGCACAAGGGCGACCGAAATACCGCCCCGTTGCTGGGTGGCCCGCAGGTCGACCACTACCACCAGGCACTGGCACTGGTGGTGGCCGAAACCTTCGAGCAGGCGCGCGCCGCCGCGGACCTGGTCCGGATCCGCTATGCCCCGAGCAAGGGGGTGTTCGACCTTGACGCTGCGAAAAAGGCCGGAAACAAGCTGCAGGACACCGATCCCGATGCACGCGTGGGCAACTTCGAGAAAGCCTACGGCGATGCACCGGTGACGCTGGACGCCACGTACCACACGCCTGACCAGTCGCACGCGATGATGGAACCGCACGCCTCGCTGGCGGCCTGGGAGGGTGACCAGCTGACCGTGTGGACCTCCAACCAGATGATCGCCTGGGGAAAGAAAGACCTGGCCACCACGCTCGGCCTGCCGGAGGACAAGGTGCGGCTGGTGTCGCCGTTCATCGGCGGTGGCTTCGGCGGCAAGTTGTTCATCCGTTCCGACGTGGTACTGGCCGCTTTGGGCGCGCGTGCGGCCAAGCGTCCGGTCAAGCTGGCGCTGCAGCGCCCGCTGATCGCCAACAACACCACCCACCGGCCTGCCACTGTGCAGCGTATCCGGCTGGGTGCCACGGCCGAAGGCACGCTCACCGCGATCGGACATGAGTCGTGGTCGGGCAACCTTGCCGGCGGTTCGCCGGAAGAGGCGGTACAGCAGACCAAGCTGTTGTATGCCGGCGCCAATCGACTGGCCGGCCTGCGCCTGCACACGATGGACCTGCCGGAAGGCAACGCCATGCGCGCACCGGGGGAGGCACCGGGGCTGATGGCGCTGGAAATCGCCATGGACGAAATGGCCGAGAAGCTCAAGCTGGACCCGGTCGAATTCCGGATCCGCAACGATACCCACGTGGACCCGTCCAATCCCGAACGGCCGTTCTCGCAGCGGCAGCTGGTGCAGTGCCTGCAGCAGGGCGCGCAGCGCTTCGGCTGGGACAAGCGGTCCGCCGCGCCAGCCCAGCGCCGCGATGGCCGCTGGCTGGTCGGCATGGGCGTGGCCGCCGGCTTCCGCAACAACCTGGTGATGAAGTCCGGCGCGCGGGTGCGGCTGGACGGCCAGGGCCATGTCACCGTGGAAACCGACATGACCGACATCGGTACCGGCAGCTACACCATCCTCGGCCAGACCGCTGCGGAAATGCTCGGCGTCAGCCTGGACCAGGTCACGGTGAAGCTGGGGGATTCCAGCTTCCCGGCCTCGGCCGGCTCGGGCGGCCAGTGGGGCGCCAACAGTGCCACCGCCGGCGTGTTCGCGGCCTGCACCAAGCTGCGCGCGGCCATTGCCGGCAAGCTCGGCTACGACGCGGACAGCGCCACTTTCGCCGACGGCAAGGTCCGCGATGGCAACCGCTCGGCGGCGCTGGGCAAGGCCGCCGCCGATGGTGACCTGGTGGTCGAAGACAGCATCGAGTTCGCCAGCCTGGAAGAGAAGTACCAGCAGTCCACCTTCGCTGCCCATTTCGTGGAAGTCGGCGTGGACGTGGCCACCGGCGAAAGCCGCATCCGCCGCATGCTCGCCGTCTGCGCCGCCGGCCGCATCCTCAATCCGAAGACCGCGCGCAGCCAGGTGATCGGTGCGATGACGATGGGCATCGGCGCGGCGCTGTCCGAAGAGCTTGCCGTGGATACCCGCCTGGGCTTCTTCGTCAACCACGATCTGGCCGGCTATGAAGTGCCGGTGCATGCCGATGTCCCACACCAGGAGGTCGTGTTCCTGGACGAAGCCGATGCGATCTCTTCGCCCATGAAGGCAAAGGGCGTGGGTGAGCTGGGCCTGTGCGGTGTCAGCGCCGCGGTGGCCAACGCAATCTACAACGCGACCGGCGTGCGCGTGCGCAGCTACCCGATCACGCTGGACAAGCTGCTCGGTGGACTTCCGGACATCGCATGACCCGGCTGCCTGCTATCCCGATAGTGGACGTGCCCGACGCCGGGATGGCCCGGGTGGTGGAGGCCGCGGCCGCTGCCTGCACCGCTGGCCAGCCGGTGACGCTGGCGGTGGTGCTGGAGACCGAAGGCTCGACCTACGCGCGGGCCGGCACCCTGGTGCTGTTCGGTGAACACACGCACGTCGGTTGGCTCAGCGGGGGCTGCCTGGAGCCGGAGATCGAGCGCATGGCACGGGAGTGCGCCACGAGCGGTCGCATCGGCTGGATGGAGATCGATACCCGCGACGATTCCGCGTTGTTCTCCGGCAACGCGGTGGGCTGCCGCGGCTGCCAGCGCCTGCTGCTGTTGCCGTTGTCCGCGCTGCCTGGGGTCGCCGCGGTGCTGCAGGGATGGTTGCGCGGCGAGGGTCCGATGCGGCTCGATGTGGACGCCGGCGGCGGCGTGCGCATCGGCTGTGCAGAGGTCGCGGTGGATCAGCGCCTTCCCTCCGATTGCTGTGGTTTCGATGCGCCGCAGGGACTGTGGTCGCTGCGCTGGATGCCGCCACCGCGCACCCTGATGCTCGGCGCCGGCCCCGAGGTGGCGGCGCTGTGGCCAACGCTGCGGCGCCTCGGCTGGCAGGTCCGGGTAGCGGACCCGCGCGCAACGTGGCGCTCGCGCAGCCCGGTCGAGGTGGAGCCACTGGCTGCCTCGACCGCGCTGGCCAATACCCCCGCCGTGCCCGATGTCGTGCTGGTGATGCATCACAATTTCGAACTCGACCTGCAGGCGCTGGAGGCGCTGGCACCCTGCCCCGTGCCGTTCATCGGCCTGCTGGGCCCGACCCGGCGCCGCGATGACCTGTTCTCGTTGCTGCCTGATGCCGCCCGGCACGCGTTGCAGCCACGCCTGCATGCGCCGGTTGGGCTGGACCTGGGGGGGCGCGGCCCCGACGCCATCGCACTGAGCATTGCCGCCCAGCTGCAATCGTGGCGCCATGATGTCTTGGCGCCCGCGTGAGTGAGCGCGGTGGGCATGCGGTGGTGCTGCTCGCCGCCGGCAGCAGCACGCGGCTGGGCCAGCCCAAGCAGCTGCTGCGCCGCGACGGCGAAACCCTGTTGCACCGTGCGGCACGTATCGCGCTGGAGACCGGCCCGGAGGTCCTCGTCGTTGTGCTGGGCAGCGATTCGTCTGCGTACCAGGCCGCGCTCCAGGACCTGCGGTACGAGATGGTGATCAACGAAAACGCCGCCAGCGGCATGGCCGGCAGCCTGCAGGCTGCTGCATCGCACGTGGCCGGCCATGCGCAGGTGCTGGTGCTGATGTCGGACCAGCCGGCGCTTTCGAGCGCGCACCTGCAGTGCCTGCTGGAGGGTGCACGCCGGTCACGCTCCGGCTGCGCGGCTACCCGCCTGCAGGGGCTGGCCGGCGTGCCTGCGGTGGTGCCCGGTGACTGGTTCAACGCGTTGCCGCAAGGCGCGTCGAATGTGGGCTTCCGTGCCCGCCTGCGCGCGCTCGCCGACGATGCGCTGCTGCTGTTGCCGGCAGGCGGGATGGAACTGGACATCGACACCCCGCAGGACCTGGCGCATGCGCGCGCCTTGGGACTGCTGGACCCCTGATCCCCAACCCGTTCTGCGTCGGCGATGACGGGCGGGGCCGGACGCTGGGGCTGTGCGGGGGACGGCAAAAGCCGCTCCTGCGGGCCTCGTTTCGCGCCATCCATGGCACTCAACGCCCCCGCCCAGCCCCACCGCCCGACCCCCTGACAGGTTCCGGGCGCCCCCACCCCCCTATCGACAACACCACCCCATACTCCCGTCCCCCGGCCGCCCA